>NZ_JBGFFF010000142.1:0-11498 GCF_056175785.1 Acidovorax sp. LjRoot204 | reverse complement strand
TCTGCTGCATGTGGACGCAGACCTGGCCCAGCGCGTGGCCGACGGCCTGGGGCTGCCGGCACTGCCCCCTGCCCCGGCCACCACCGAGCCGGTGCAGGACCTGCCCCTGTCGCCCGCCCTGCGCATCATCGACCGCATGAAGCCCACGCTGCAGGGCCGCTCCATCGGCATCTTGGTGGCCGACGGCTCCAACGGCGCCTCGGTGGCCAACCTGCGCAAGGCGCTGGAGAAAGTCGGCGCCACCGTGAAGATCGTGGCCCCCAAGGTGGGCGGTGCCGTGCTGAAAGACGGCACGCTGCTGCCCGCCGACGGCCAGCTGGCGGGCACGCCATCGGTGGTGTTTGACGCCGTGGCCTCCATCCTGTCGCCCGACATGGGCGCACAGCTGGCCAAGGAGGCGGCGGCCGTGGACTGGTTCCGCGACGCGTTCGGCCACCTCAAGGCCATTGCCGCCTGCAAGGGCACGCGGGCCATCCTGCAGGCCGGTGGCATCGAGCCCGATGCAGGCGTGGTGGACCCGGCCGACGCCCAGGGCTTCATCGCCGCCGCCCAGACCCGCCAGTGGGAGCGTGAACCCAAAGTGCGCACCCTGGCCTGAAGCCCCACCTTTTCGTTCACCCCACCACCCCAAGGAGCCCCCATGCCCAAAAGCCACTACGACAGCCATCAACTCGACGATCTCGTCCTGCAGATGATGGAGACCGAACTCGGCGGCGAACAGGTGTACCGCACCGCCCTCACCTGCGCCATCAACCCCGACCTGAAGAAGGAATGGCAAGGTTATCTAGAAGAAACGCTGGCGCACCAGAACGTGGTGCGCGGCATCTGCGATGCGCTGGGCCTGGACCCCGACACGCAGTCGCCCACGCGGGCCGTGGTCAAGCACATTGGCACTTCCTTGGTGCAGGCGATGCAGCTGGCCAAAAAGTCTGGCAGCCCCGACGCCGCACAGCTGGTGGCCTGCGAATGTGTGGTGCACGCGGAGACCAAGGACCACGCCAACTGGGAACTGCTGGGCCAGGTCGCCAAGGTGGCCACGGGCGATGTGGGCCACACCCTCAAGGTAGCGCACAAGGCCGTGGAAAAAGACGAGGACCACCACCTGTACCACACCAAAGGCTGGTGCCGCGAGCTGGCCATTCAGGCCCTGGGCATGCCCGCCGTGCTACCCCCGCCCGAGGAGGTCAAGAACGTGGAGACCGCCATTGGCGCATCGCGCGCCGAGCAGCAGCGCACGGCCATGCTGTGACCGGGTTGAGGGGCCGCACGGCAGGCCCCGTGGCAGCAAACGCTCCTAAAAATATAGCTGCAAGCGCTTCATGTACTAGCGCCTGCAGCTATTTTTGCTTGATTTCCATGCAAAACATGCTTCTCAGGCCAACGGCGGCGGGGTCTCCTGCGGCAACTCTGCAGCGCCGGGGGCTTCGGCCAATGTGGCCAGCCCTTTGCCGCTGCGCTTGCTGGTGTACAGCGCCCGGTCCGCCCGGTCCATGAGCGCGGGCATGGATTCCACAGCAGGGCCCTGGAACAAAGCGACCCCAACGCTTGCGCCAGTCAGCACGTGTTGGCCACTGTCGAGTCCGATGGGCGCCACCAGCGCTGCCAGCACCTTGTGGGCCAGTTCCATGGCGGCCTCGGGGGACGCCACAGCGTTCAGCACCAGTGCAAATTCGTCGCCGCCCAGGCGGGCGGCGGTGTCATTGGCGCGGGCCAGCCCGGCCAGACGCTGCGCCACACGCACCAGCACCTGGTCGCCACTGCCATGCCCCAGGCTGTCATTGACCGCCTTGAAACCATCCAGGTCGACCAGCAACAACGCGCCCGCACGGTGGTCACGGTAGGCCGTCAGCACCGCCTGCGACAAGCGGTCTTCAAACAGGCGCCGGTTGGGCAGCCCCGTCAGGCGGTCGTGGCTGGCCAGGGCCAGCACCTGCTGGTGGGCGCGCACCAGCCGAGCGCTCAACAGCCCCAGCACCAGCGCGAACGCGTAGGCCAGCATCACCACCAGCGCGGGTGCACGGCCTGCAGCCCCCCACCCGCCGGTGGGGACCGCGCCCAGGATCCAGCTGCCGCCACCCGGCAAGGGCACATCGAGCGTGGCCGGATCCTCGTCGAACAACTGAGGGCGGCCGATGAACACCGCGCCCTGCGCGCCCATGGCGTCCAGTCCACGTGCCGCCACCTGAAAACCCATCTGGTCGGAGTTCAGGCCCACGTCGGCGAACAGGGTGTCGGCATTGACGGTGAGCGACACGATGCCCCAGTAACGGGGCCCACCCACCGGTGCACGCCCCGGCGGATGCGCCAGAAACACCGGCGTGCGGCTGATGATGCCGAGCCCCCCTTGCACCAGCGGAATGGGACCTGCAACGACGGTTCGGCGGGTCTGGATGGCCCGCTCCACCGCACCACGCTGCTGCGGGTTGTCCAGGTACCGCAGGCCAATCGCTCGCTCATTGCCCACGCGCGGGTACACATCGCTGATGACGTTGTCGGGCGCCAGAGCCAGGTTGCGGATATTGCGCTGGTGCTCCAGCAGGCGGCCCACTACGGTGGCAAAGATGTCGGGCGACATGCTGCCTTGTGCGGCAATGAAGGCGGATACCGTTTCGGGCACCGACAGCGTGCTTTGCAATTGCCTGTCCAGGCGGTCGCGGATCTGCAGCAGGTGGCTTTGCGCCTGCGCAGCAATCTCGGCCCGCGCCTTGGTGTGAGAGATATCGATGACCACCCAGGCCAGCAAGGCGGCCAGTGTGCTGCTGCACACACCCACCGCGAGGGGCAGGTACCGGTGATGGATCCAGTTCGAAGGGAGGCGGCTGGTGGGCATGAATGAGGTCCGGGATGGGTGCCGGATGGTGCCATGGTCTGTGCAGACCGGCCAGCACCGAATGCGCAGACGCTGGCCGCTGGGATGGCATCCAGGTCGGTCAGTGCAAGGGCCTCACGTAGGCCCCTCAGGGGACGCACCGCCCGCGCTGCGAATCCGGGCGGGGGTCAGGTGTATGACCCGCCGCCCGCTCGACGGCCCTTACTGCGCCACAAACCCGCTGGTCTTGATGATGCGCGTCCAGGCCTCGGTGTAGGCCTTCTCGCGCGTGGCCAGTTGCTGGGGCGACATGTAGCCCACCGTCAGGCCCATGGCGGTCAGGTGCTCGCGCACATCGGGCTGGGCCACCACCTTGGCCAGCGCGTTCGAGAAGTCGGTGATGAACTTTTGCGGCGTGCCGGTGGGTGCGTAGATGCCGTAGTACGGCAGGTCTTCAAAACCCTTGAGGCCCATCTCGTCGAACGTGGGCACATCGGGCATGGAGGCCTGGCGCTTGGTGCCCAGCACGCCCACCACGCGCACCTTGCCGGCCTTGTGGTTTTCCATGAAGTCCTGCACCGAGGCCACGCCCGCGCTGATCTGGTTGCCCAGCATGTCGGCCATCATGGGGGCGCTGCCCCGGTAAGGTGCCGAGACCAGGTCCAGCTGGTACTTTTGCCCGACCAGCTTGACCAGAAACTCTGGAGTGGAAGCTGGCGCAGGAATACCCACCGCGCCCTTGCTGCCACCGGCCGTCTTGACCCACTGCACGTATTCGGTGAACGACTTGGCCGGCGTACCGCCCGACACGGCAAACGCATTCACAAACGTGGCAAAACCGCCCACCGCCACGAAGTCGCGCGCGGGTTCGTAGCCGGGGTTCTTCACCACCTGGGGCAGGATGGAGATGGTGTGGTCGTGCGTGAGGAACAGCGTGGTGCCGTCGGGCGCCGAGGCCTTGAGTGCCTGCGCGGCAATCTGGCCGCCCGCGCCGGKGCGGTTTTCGACCACCACGGGCTGGCCCAGCTCATCCTTGAGCTTCTCGGACAGCGTGCGCGCAATGGCGTCCGTACCGCCGCCGGGCGGAAAACCCACAAGCAGGCGGATGGGCTTGGCCTGCTGGGCGGACGCCAGGCCCACGGCCAGCGCGGCGCCCACAAAAGCACCCGTGCGCACAAGGCGGGACAGCAGGCTGCGGCGAGAAGTTGTCATGAAAAAGCTCCAGGGTAGAGGGTCAACAGGCGGTGCAAAGATCAGGCCAGGCGGGCGCGGTGGCGCRCCAGCTGGGCACGCACCTGCGCCGGGGCCGTGCCGCCCAGCGTGTTGCGGGCGTTGAGCGAGCCCCGCAGGCTCAGGCACTCATACACATCCTTCTCGATGGCGGGGTGAAAGCCCTGCAGCACGGTCAGGGGCAGCTCCGACAGGTCACACGCATGGGTGGTGGCSGCCTTCACGGCGTGGGCCACSGTYTCGTGCGCRTCGCGGAAGGGCAGGCCCTTCTTSACSAGGTAGTCGGCCAGGTCGGTGGCSGTGGCRTAGCCCTTGAGTACGGCCTGCTCCATGGCCTGGGCGTTGACGGTGATGCCGCCCTCTTTCTTGCCCGTGGCGGGGTTCAACTGGCCGCCGAYCATCTCGGCRAAGATACGCAGCGTGTCCTTGAGCGTGTCCACGGTGTCGAACAGCGGTTCTTTGTCTTCCTGGTTGTCCTTGTTGTAGGCCAGGGGCTGGCCCTTCATCAGCGTGATCAAACCCATCAGGTGACCGACCACGCGGCCCGTCTTGCCGCGCGCCAGTTCAGGTACGTCGGGGTTTTTCTTCTGCGGCATGATCGACGAGCCGGTGGTGAAACGGTCGGCGATCTTGATGAAGCCGAAGTTCTGGCTCATCCAGATGATGAGTTCTTCGGACAGGCGGCTCACGTGCACCATGCACAGGCTGGCMGCGGCGGTGAATTCGATSGCRAAGTCGCGGTCGCTCACGGCGTCCAGGCTGTTCTGGCACACCACGGGGGTTCCGTTCGCATCCACCATGCCCAGCGTCTTGGCCACGCGCTCCCGGTCCAGCGGGTAGGTGGTGCCGGCCAGGGCCGCGCTGCCCAGCGGCAGCACATTGGTGCGGCGGCGCACGTCGGCCATACGCTCGGCGTCGCGCTTGAACATCTCCACATAGGCCAGCATGTGGTGGCCGAAGCTCACCGGCTGCGCTACCTGCAGGTGGGTGAAGCCGGGCAGGATCACCTCGAYGTTCTKCTCGGCSAYGTCSACCAGCGACASCTGCAGCKCYWYSAGCAGGTCGCCGATCAGGTCGATCTCGCCGCGCAGCCACAGGCGCACGTCGGTGGCSACCTGGTCGTTGCGGCTGCGGCCGGTGTGCAGTCGCTTGCCRGCGTCGCCCACCAGCTGSGTCAGSCGGGCYTCGATGTTCAGGTGCACGTCTTCCAGGTCCAGCTTCCACTCGAAGGCGCCGGACTCGATTTCCGACGTGATCTGGGCCATGCCGCGCTGGATGGAGGCGTGGTCTTCGGCACTGATGATGCCCTGCGCGGCCAGCATCTCGGCGTGCGCCAGGCTACCCGCAATGTCGGCCTGCCACAGGCGCTTGTCGAAGAAAACGCTGGAGGTGTAGCGCTTGACCAGGTCGCTCATGGGCTCGGAAAACAGCGCCGACCAGGCCTGGGCCTTGGTGTCGAGCTGGTTGTGGGACGGCGCAGAGTCGGCGCTGGTGGCTTGGGCTTTGGACATAAGGAGGGCAATAATCCGGTGGTTCAGACACCCGGACTGTCCGGATGCCGCAATGCAAAACACCCAAATTTTATCGACCCAGCCCCCGCCGCCGGATTCCGCCCTGCCAGACAGGCCTGCGCGCAGCGTGCGGGCCGCTGCGGGCGCCGGGCCTGGCGGGCAGCCGCCACGTGGGCGGGCCCTGGTGTTCGATGCGTGCCAGGTCGGTGTGGTGCTGCGGGCGGTGCTGTTTGTGGAGGTGGTGGTGGGCGTGGGTGCCATGTATGGCGCCGGCAGCCCCGTCGAATGGCTGGCCAGCCTGGCGCTGCTGACCGGCGGCGCGCTGCCGGCCACGCTGGTGTGGCTGATCACGGCCTGCAGCCTCAAGACGGTGCTGCAGCGCCTGTCCACCGCGCAGCAATATGCCGCCGGGGTGCTGCTGGGGGCCGTGGCCGGTGCCTATGCCTGCGCCATGCTGGCGCTGGTGGGCCTGTCGGCATCGCCGCCCTGGCTGGCCAGCGCAGCGACAGGCGCGTTGCTGGCGGCCATGCTGGTGGCTGCGCTGGTGCTGCGCGCCCGGGGCCGCACCCCGGCAGCCACCACGGCGCGCCTGACCGAGCTGCAGTCGCGCATCCGCCCGCATTTTTTGTTCAACACACTCAACAGCGCCATTGCGCTGGTGCGTGAGGAGCCGGCCAAGGCCGAGTCGCTGCTCGAAGACCTGTCGGACCTGTTCCGCGTGGCCCTCATCGAGCAGGGCGAATCGACCACGCTGGCCGAGGAGATCACCCTGGCGCGCCGCTACCTGGGCATTGAGCAGGTGCGCTTTGGCAAGCGCCTGCAGGTGCAGTGGAACCTGGACCCACGCACCGACAGCGCGCGCCTGCCGCCGCTGCTGCTGCAGCCGCTGGTGGAAAACGCCGTCAARCAYGGCGTGGAGCCCAGCSCCSGGGGCGSCAAGCTGCGCGTGCTGACCGAGCTGCGCGGCACCCGCGTGGTGGTACGCATCACCAACACCCTGCCCCCCAAAGAGGGCAAAACCGGCAAACACGACGAGCCCAGCACGCGGGGCCATGGCATCGCACTGGCTAACGTGCGCGCGCGGCTGGCCTTGCTGCATGACGTGCAGGGCGAATTCACCGCTGGCGTGCAGGACGGGCTGTACCAGGTGCGCATCACCCTGCCCGCCGCCGACCCCACCCCTGCCGCCCGCCCGCGCACACCCTTGCGCGGGCGTGGCGACCTGGGGGGCGGCTACCGCCGAGGCGCGGTGGCCCCGACCGAACCTACCCCCTCCAAACCCCATGAACATCCTGATCGTTGACGACGAAGCCCTGGCGCGCAGCCGCTTGCGCACCCTGCTGTCCGACTGCTCGGACATCCAGCGCTGCACGGTGGCAGAGGCCTCCAACGCCGCCGAGACCATGGCGCTGCTGGGTCCCACCGGGGGGCGTGGGTACGACCTGGTGCTGCTGGACATCCACATGCCCGGCCAGGACGGCCTGGCCCTGGCCCATGCACTGCAGGCCCTGCCCCAGCCCCCGGCCGTGGTGTTTGTGACGGCCCACGCCGACCACGCAGTGAGCGCGTTCGAGCTGGATGCCGTGGACTACCTGACCAAACCCGTGCGCCGTGAGCGCCTGCAGCAGGCCCTGGCCAAAGTGCAGCGCACCAGCCGCCCCGCAGGGCCCAGCGCCGTGCCCAGCCTGCCCGAGGGCGAGACCCTGCTGATCCAGGACCGGGGCCGCACCGAACGCCTGCCGCTGACCGAGGTGCTGTACTTCAAGGCCGAGCAGAAATACGTGACCGTGCGCACCACCACGCGCAGCTACATCATGGACGGCTCGCTGAGCGAGCTGGAAGCCAAGTTTGCACCGCGCTTCCTGCGCATCCACCGCAATGCGCTGGTGGCGCGCCGCGCCGTGCGCGCGCTGGAAAAGCACTACGACCCAGAGGAGGGCGAAGGCTGGGCGGTGCGGTTACAGGGATCGACCGAGCTGCTGGCGGTGTCGCGGCGGCAGGTGGCGGCCGTGCGCGAGGAGCTGGCGCGCTAGCAGGAGGGCTGCGCAGGCCTGTGAGGGCCTTGGAACACCCCTACAGATATTTTTTTAGCCATTTTGGCCGCCAGTGCTAGTTCCATATGCCTGAGCAGCTATCAATGAGATAGCAAATCTCCTGTGGCTGCAGGCGGTGCGGCCACCAGCCGCCCCAGCGCCTCCACGCCCACAGGCGGCTGCGCCAGCCAGGGCAGCACGTAGGTGCGCTGCGCCAGACCGCTGGCGATGCGTGCGGCCTGCTGTTGCTCGCCCGCCAGCCGGGCCTGCAGCAAGGGGTCGCTGGTGCCGGTGGCCGCCACGCTTTTGTTGATGACCCAGGCCCAGGGCTCGATGCGGGCGCGGCGCAGGTCGTCCTGCAGCGCGGCGGCCTGGCTCACGGGCGTGACCTCGGGCAGCGTGACGATGACCACATGGGTCATGTCGGCGTCCTGCAGGCGCATCAGCGGCGTGATGATGTGCTTGGCGTTCACGTTGCCTTCGTACTGCTGCGTCATCTGCCGGTGGTAGGCGCCGGTGGCGTCCATCAGCAGCAGGCTGTGGCCGGTGGGCGCCGTGTCCAGCACCACAAAGGCGCTGCGGGCCTCGTTGACCACGCGGCTGAAGGCGTGGAACACGGCTACCTCTTCGGTACAGGGCGATTGCAGGTCTTCCAGCAGCAGGGCGCGGCCCGCGTCGTCCAGCGCCTTGCCGCGTGTGGCCATGATCTTGTCGATGTAGGCCTGGGTCTCGGCGTGCGGGTCGATGCGCCCCACCTTCAGGCCCGGCAGGCTGCCATCGAGCTGGCTTTGCACATGGGCCGCCGGGTCGGTGGTGGTGAGGTGCACGCTGTGCCCACGCTGCACCAGGCCCACGGCCAGCGCGGTGGCGATGGTGGTCTTGCCCACGCCGCCCTTGCCCATCACCATGATGAGGCCGTGGCCCTTGGCGGCCAGCGCGTCGGCCAGGGATGACAGCGGTTCTGCCTGCAACAGCACACCCGCCGTGGCAGCAGGCGCGCCCAATGGCACATCGCCACCGCCCAGCAATGCCCGCAGCGCAGGCAGGCCCACGGTGTCAAAGGCACGCAGCGGCACCTCGTCGCGCGGCAAATGCGCCAGCGCATCGGGCATCTGGTCCATGGCTTCGCGGCCCAGGGCCTCGATGGCGTCGGCCGCCGCGTCCTGCCCCGGCTGGCTGGCATGGAACACGCCATTGATGGCCAGGCGCTGGTTGGCCAGGCCCAGGGCGCGCAGCTCCAGCGCGGTGCGCGCGGCCTCTTGCATGGGTCGGGGGTCGGGGCGGGTGACCAGCACCACGGTGGTCAGGGCCGGGTCGCTCAGCGCGGCCAGGGCGGCGTTGAAGCGCGCCTCCTGCATCTTGAGGCCCGAGTGCGGCCCCAGGCACGAGGCGCCCCGGTCATTGCCGGCCAGGAATCCGGTCCAGGCCTTGGGCAGGCTCAGCAGGCGCAGCGTGTGGCCGGTGGGGGCCGTGTCGAACACCACATGGTCGAACACATGGCCGGTGTCATTGCCCTCGCTGGCCAGCAGCGCGGCAAATTCGTCAAATGCAGCGATCTCGGTGGTGCAGGCGCCCGAGAGTTGCTCGCGCACTGTCGCGCGTTCATCGCTGCTGGCGGTGGCCTCCAGCTGCGCCAGCACGCGCTGGCGGTAGGACTCGGCGGCGGTATCGGGGTCGATGTTGAGCATGTGCAGCCCCGGCACCCCGGGCACGGCCACTGGCTGGTTGGACAGCGGCACGCCCAGCATTTCATCCAGGTTGGAGGCCGCATCGGTGCTGACCAGCAGCACCTGGCGGCCCGCATCCGCCAGGGCAATGGCCGCAGCCGTGGACAGCGATGTCTTGCCCACCCCACCCTTGCCCGTGAAGAACAGGAAACGCGTGGGCTGGGCGAGCAGCCCGAGGGAGATGGGGGTGGCGTGTGGGGCAGTCATGGGCCCAGCATGGCAGAACCGTTCGGCACGGCCTTGAGCCAGGTCAAGTGCGTCAGTGCGCGTGCGCCGCCCCGCTCACCAGCGTGACCACGGCCATGCCGGCAATCAGCCAGGCAATCTGCAACACGGTTTCGCGCGCGGTCAGGCGTTTTTGCAGCTGGGGGATCAGGTCAGCCAGCGCCACGTACACAAAACTGCTCGACGCCACGGCCAGGAAGTACGGCAAAAAGTCTTGCAACTGCCCCACCAGAAAGTAGCCCACCACCCCGCCCAGCGCCGTCACGGCCCCCGCCAGCGACACCTTCACCAGCGCCATGCGGCGGTTGGGGCTGGTCTGGCGCAGCACCACCAGGTCGCCCATGTGGTGCGGCACCTCATGCGCGAGCACCGACACGGCGGCAATCACCCCCAGGCGAATGTCAGCCATGAAGGCCGAGGCGATCAGGATGCCGTCACCAAAACAATGCACGCTGTCGCCCGTGAGCACCGCCCAGCCTCCCGAGCGCGGGCCGTGGTGGTGGTGGTGCGCGTGGCCGTGGTCATGGCCGGTTTCATGGCCATGGTCATGGTGGGCATGGCTATGGGCAGCGGTCTCTGCGTGGCTGTGCTCATGCCCGTGGTGCCACAGTTCGGCCTTGTCCAGCAAAAAGAAGAACACCACACCCACCAGCAGGGTGGCAAACAGATCGTGGGCGCCCGCCTGGCTCTCGAACGCCTCGGGCAACAGGTGCATGAAGGCCGTGGCCAGCAAGGCGCCCGCCGCCAGGCTGAGCAGGTGCTGCGGCCCCACGCTGTCGCTCCGCCCACCCAGGCCCAGCCGCATGAGCAAGGCGGCCAGCCACACGCTGCCGATACCAGCGGCCAGTGTGGCCAGAATGATTGCTACCAAAGTCATAGCTTATTGCGCTTTATCTTTAAGCCTTGGCTCATTTTTTATTCAGAATCTGCACGCCCGATGCAAGATGAAAAAAGCCGCCCCGGGTGTGGGGCGGCTGCGGGTGGCCTGGTGGGCCGGGGGTTTTTGCATCAAACCACACCGTGCGTCTTGAACCAGGCCAGCGCACGCTTCCAGCCGTCTTCGGCCGCTTCCTTGCGGTAGCTGGCGCGGTAGTCGGCATGGAAGGCATGCGGTGCATCGGGGTACACCACAAATTCCGACGCCTTGGCCTGTGGCGAGCCACTGGACAAGGCCGCTTTCATCTTATCAACCGTGTCAAGAGGGATGCCGGTGTCTTTTTCACCATACAGGCCCAGCACCGGCGCCTTGAGGATGGGGGCCAGGTCCACAGGGTGCTTGGGGGTGAGCTCGCTCGCTTGCCCCACCAGCCGCCCGTACCATGCCACGCCGGCCTTGACGGGGCCGTGTGCGGCATACAGCCAGGTGATGCGGCCACCCCAGCAAAAGCCGGTGATCCCCACCCGGGCGCCATCGCCCCCGTTGGCTGCGGCCCATGCCACAGCGCCGTCCAGGTCGGCCATCACCTGGGCGTCGGGCACCTTGGACACCACTTCAGCCATCAGCTTGGCAATGTCGGTATAGGTGGTGGCATCGCCCTGGCGCGCGTACAGCTGTGGGGCAATGGCCAGGTAGCCCGCCTTGGCAAAGCGGCGGCAGGTGTCGGCGATGTATTCGTGCACGCCAAAAACTTCCTGGATCACCAGCACCACGGGCAGGCCGGTCTTGCCAGCCGGTGCTGCGCGGTAGGCCGGCACCTTGAAGCCATTGACCGTGAAGCTCACTTCCCCCACCGTCAGACCGTCTGCCGGCGTGGCAATGGCCGTTTGCGCCATGATGGGGGCGGCCGCCGCCGCATAACCCAGGCCCAGCGCTGCCTGCAGCGCAGTGCGGCGCGTGGCGCCCGCTTCGGTGGTGCGGCCCGGCAGGAGCGCCTGGGCGTCGGCATGGAGGTCGTCATTGAACATCGGTTTTCTCCAAAAAAAGGGGGGATGGGCCACGGGGTGGAAACTGCCAGCCCAGGAG
>NZ_JBGFFF010000141.1:0-11726 GCF_056175785.1 Acidovorax sp. LjRoot204 | reverse complement strand
CTCTCGGTGACCTCGGCCACAAAACAACCCCGGCGCGGCTCATGGCGCAGCAGCCCCTCGGCCACCAGCACCTTGAGCGCTTCGCGCAGCGGGGTGCGCGAGATCTCCAGCCGCTCGCACAAGGCAGCCTCGTCCAGAAAGCTGCCGGGCGGCAAGGCGCCCGCAAAAATCTGCTCCCGCAGCCGGGAGGCGACTTCGTCGTGCAGTGAATTCGGGACAGGACGCATGTAAAACAAGGCTCCAGGGCACCAACCCGCGAGGCATCGGCTGTCAGCGGCTGAAGCACGGCGCAGGCCGAATGCCTGCAACACACCACTAACAGCTGACAACAGAGGCGATTGCCTCGCCATGTGTGTAATTTCTCATAATTACGCAAAATGACAAGGTGTAAACCCTGATTTGCAGACTTTGGTTACACAAAAGACGGCGACTGCGGTGGTTGCGCAACGCTGCGGGCCATGAAGCAGCAAAGGCGGCGAACTTTGCTGCTGGCCCCAAGGCACCGTCGTTGGGTGATCAGCCCCGGGCCAGATGAGCGGCCGAGGGTGCAACACCCGCTGCGCCCACCGCACGGTCGCCCTGCCCTCACGCCCCTCACCCGCTTCACTCCACGCCCGCAAAACCTTCCACCAGGTGGTCGATCCACACCCGCAGCTTGGCGGGCAGAAACCGGTGGGACGGGTACAGCACCCAGGCCGTGCCCGCGTACGAGGTCTTGTGCTCCCAGTCGGGCAGCACGGTCACTAGGTCACCCCGCGCCAACGCAGCGCGCGCGGTAAAGCCCGGCAGGCTGGCAATGCCCAGGTGGCTCAGCGCGGCCTCCAGTCGCACCTCGCTGTGGTTGGCCACATAGCGCCCGCGCACGGCCACCGTGGCGGATTCGCCTGCGCGCTCGAAACGCCAGTGCCGGTCGCGCTCGTCCTCGCCCAGGGTGATGCAGGCGTGGTGCTCCAGGTCGCGCGGGTGCTGGGGGTGGCCCCGCTCAGCCAGGTAATGCGGGCTGGCGCAGGCCAGGTGGCGCAGGGTCGCCAGCGGCCGCCCGGCCAGGCCCGGGGGTGGCGTGTCGGTCACGCGCAGGGCCAGGTCGATGGGTTCCTCGAACAGGTCCACCGTGCGGTCGGTGATGTGCAGTTGCACATCGACCTCGGGGTATTTCTGCAAAAACGGCAGCACCAGGGGGTGAACGAGTTGGCGCCCCACCGCCTTGGCCATGCTCATGCGCACCATCCCCGATGGCGCGGCAGAGTGGGTGTCGCTCAGCGCCCACACCTCGCGCGCGGCAGACACCATGTCCTGGCAGCGGCTGTAGACCGCCGTGCCCGCATCGGTCAGCCGCAGCTTGCGGGTGGTGCGCTCCAGCAGGCGCACGCRCAGCGCCCCTTCCAGGCGAGCCACCTGGCGGCTGACCGCCGACGGGGTGATGCCCAGCTGCCGCGCGGCGGCCGAGAAGCTGCCCGCATCCACCACACGCGCAAACACCGCCATGTCGGGGAGACTGTCCAGGGGTTGATTGATGCGCATGGGGAACAAGTGCAGTTCTTTGGCAGCGATTATCAATGCATGGACGCAAATTGATAATTTCCCCAGCCCATCGCCACCACGCGCGGCGCCCCACAGCCTCCCCCCCCAATCTGCGTCCCATGTCACACACCCTGCCCCTGTCCGCCCCTTCCCCGCTGGCCCCGCGCCTTTCTGACCTGGCCTTGCTTCTGGTCGCCGTGGTGTGGGGCACCAGCTATGGCGTGGCCAAGGGGGCCCTGGTGTTCTACCCGGTGCTGGGTTTTTTGGCCGTGCGCTTCCTCCTGACCTTTGTGGTGCTGCTCCCGGCCCTGCTGCGCGCCACTGGGCCCGAGCGGCGCGATGCGTTGGTGGCCGGCCTGCCGCTGGGTGGGCTGATGCTGGGCATTTTTCTGTGCGAGACCTTTGGCCTCGCGCTCACGCAGGCCAGCAATGCCGCGTTTCTGATCAGTCTGTGCGTGGTGTTCACACCGTTTGCCGAGTGGTGGCTGCTGCGCCAGCGGCCCGAGCGTGCGATGTTTGGTTTTGCCGCCGTCTCGCTGCTCGGCGCAGCCCTGCTCAGCGGGGGGTACACCGGCCAATGGGGTTGGGGCGACGCGCTGATGCTGGCGGCCGCCGTGCTGCGTGCCATCACCGTGTGCCAGACCACGCGGCTCACCCGCCGCCGCAACGCGCCCGTGCTGGCCCTCACGGCGGTGCAGTCGGGCGTGATCGGGGTGGGCTGCCTGGTGCTGGCGCTGGCTTTGCCGGGCAAGCTGCCCCCGCTGCCGTCGCTCACCCAAGCCAGCGCTTTCTGGTGGGCCTGCGTCTACCTAGTGGCGGGCTGCACGGTGTTTGCCTTTGTGGCCCAGAACTGGGCACTGCGCCACAGCTCGCCCACGCGGGTGGGCTTGCTGACCAGCAGCGAGCCCGCCTTTGGCGCGCTGTTTGCGGTGTTCTGGCTGGGCGAGCAGCTCAGCGTCACGGGCTGGGTGGGCGGTACACTCATCGTGGGGGCCGCCCTGTGGACGATGGCGCGGCGGGATAATGCGCGGCATTGACTGCCTGCTTGCCCGCCACTCGATCCAATCACTACCAATTTGATAGCTGCTCGGGCATGAAACACCGGCGCTATTGCCCGTTTTACCTTGAAACCAACGCCCCCACCGGCTGCCGCTGCGCCCACAGCCACATCGCTGCGCCACCCACGATCATGGGCACACACAGCCACTGTCCCATGCTCATGCCCAGCGACAGGATGCCCAGGAAGGCGTCGGGCTCGCGGAAGTATTCGGCAATGAAGCGGAAAACACCGTAGCCAAACAGGAAGGCGGCGGCCACTTGGCCGGGGCGGCGCTCCTTGCGGGCATACAGCCACAGCAGGATGAACAGCAGCAATCCTTCCATCAGGAACTGGTAGACCTGCGASGGRTGGCGCGGCWGCATSGAGCCRCTSTGCGSAAACACCATGCCCCAGGGCAGRTCGGGGCTGSYRAARCGGCCCCASAGYTCGCCGTTGATGAAGTTGCCSACRCGCCCYGCCGCCARSCCCGTGGGCACGCAGGGCGCCACAAAATCAGCCACTTGCAGCCAGGGGCGCTGGCGTGAATGGGCAAACCACAGCATCGAAACCACCACACCCAGCAGCCCGCCATGGAAGGCCATGCCGCCCTGCCATACAGCAAAAATCTCCAGCGGGTGGCTCAGGTAGTAGCCCGGCTTGTAGAACAGGCAGTAGCCCAGCCGCCCGCCAATGACCACGCCAGCCACCCCCAGAAAGAGGATGTCTTCCACATCCTTGCGCGTCCAGGCACTAGGCCCCGTGATGGAGGCAAAGGGCGGGTGCCGCAGGCGCCGGATGCCCAGCAACATGAACAGGCCAAAGGCCGCAAGATAGGTCAGGCCATACCAGTGCACAGCCAGTGGGCCGATCTGCAGGGCGACGGGGTCGATGTGGGGATAGGTCAACATGGTGGCGGGTATTGTGCCCGCGCTGACGATGACCCCGCACGCAGGGCTGCATGCTCCGGGCAAGACCGCCGGGTGGCCGCAGCCGCGCCAGGGCGATCCGCTGGAGCTATACACCACGTTTCTGAGAAAAAAGCCGAGCAAGCGCTAGTCGGTAATGCGCCGACAGCTATCAAAAGTGGAGCAAAAACAAAAAAGCCGCGCCCTCCAGGCGCGGCTTCGGTGCGGCGGCAGGGCTCTTTGCTCTGCAAGGCTGCCCCTCAGTCGTCCAGCAGCGACAAATCGCGCACGGCGCCCTTGTCGGCCGACATCACCAGCTTGGCATAGGCCTTGAGCGCGGCCGACACCTTGCGTGGGCGTGGCTGCGCAGGCTTCCAGCCTTTGGCGTTCTGTGCTTCGCGGCGCTTGGCCAGTTCTTCATCGCTCACCAGCACGTTGATCGTGCGGTTGGGGATGTCGATGCGGATGCGGTCACCGTTTTGCACCAGTCCGATGGCGCCGCCCGCAGCAGCTTCCGGCGAGCAGTGGCCAATCGACAGGCCCGAAGTGCCACCCGAGAAGCGCCCGTCCGTCAGCAGCGCGCAGGCCTTGCCCAGGCCCTTGGACTTGATGTAGCTGGTGGGGTAGAGCATTTCCTGCATGCCGGGGCCGCCCTTGGGGCCTTCATAACGCACGATGACCACGTCACCGGCCTTGACCTTGTCGGCCAGGATGTTGGCAACGGCCTCGTCCTGCGACTCGGTGACATGGGCCGTGCCCTCGAACACCAGAATGCTTTCGTCTACACCGGCCGACTTGACCACGCAGCCGTCCACCGCGATGTTGCCGGTCAGCACGGCCAGGCCGCCCTCTTTGCTGAAGGCGTGGTCGTACGAGCGGATGCAGCCCTCGGCGCGGTCCAGGTCCAGGCTGGGCCAGCGCGTGTTCTGGCTGAACGCCACCTGGGTGGGGATGCCTGCGGGGCCTGCCATGTAGAAGGTGCGCACGGCCTCGTCCTGCGTGCGCACGATGTCCCACTGGTCCAGCGCGTCCTTGAGCGTGGGGGCGTGCACGGTGGGCACATCGGTGTGCAGCTTGCCCGCACGGTCCAGCTCGCCCAGGATGGCCATGATGCCGCCAGCGCGGTGTACGTCTTCGATGTGGTACTTGTTGGTGTTGGGCGCCACCTTGCACAGCTGCGGCACGACGCGAGAGAGGCGGTCGATGTCGGCCATGGTGAAGGGAATCTCGGCCTCTTTGGCAATCGCCAGCAGGTGCAGGATGGTGTTGGTGGAGCCGCCCATGGCGATGTCCAGCGTCATGGCGTTTTCAAACGCCTTGAAGCCCACCGAGCGGGGCAGCACGCGTTCGTCGTCCTGCCCGTAGTACTGCTTGGCCAGGTCCACGATGCGGCGGCCTGCGCGCTTGAAGAGCTGCTCGCGGTCGGCATGGGTGGCCACCACCGTGCCATTGCCGGGCAGCGACAGGCCCAGCGCCTCGGTCAGGCAGTTCATGGAATTGGCGGTGAACATGCCCGAGCACGAACCGCAGGTGGGGCAGGCCGAGCGCTCGACCTCGRCCACATCGGCGTCGGAGTAGTTGGTGTCGGCGGCAATCACCATCGCGTCCACCAGGTCGAGCTTCTTGAACTCCATGACCTTGGTGATCGGGTTGGCCAGGCGGGTCTTGCCCGCTTCCATCGGGCCACCCGAAACGAAGATCACCGGAATGTTCAGGCGCATGGCGGCCATCAGCATGCCGGGGGTGATCTTGTCGCAGTTGGAAATGCAGACCATGGCATCGGCGCAGTGCGCGTTGACCATGTACTCGACCGAGTCGGCAATGATGTCGCGGCTGGGCAGCGAATACAGCATGCCGTCGTGGCCCATGGCAATGCCGTCGTCCACGGCAATGGTGTTGAACTCCTTGGCCACGCCGCCGGCGGCTTCGATCTCGCGGGCCACCAACTGGCCCAGGTCCTTCAGGTGCACGTGGCCGGGCACGAACTGGGTGAACGAATTGACCACCGCGATGATCGGCTTGCTGAAGTCATCGTCTTTCATGCCGGTGGCGCGCCACAGGGAACGCGCGCCTGCCATATTGCGACCGGCGGTGGAGGTTTTGGAACGGTAGATGGGCATCGTGCTGGCTTCTGATAAATCGCTGAAAAGGAAGCGGGCCGTACTCATAAAGGCCCCTCGCGCGCCCGTGCAGACAACCTCTTGAGCCGTGCCGGGGGCAAACCTGTCAATTATCGCCCAGCCCCACAGGCCCGCCCGGGGCGGTGGCGTTGGGGATTGCGGGGGCAGCCCCACGCGCTGCGACGGCGCTGGCAGAATGACCCATTCCGCTCCAGCCCCCAACCCCGAGACCAGGACGCCCCACGATGACCGACTCCAGCAAGCCCTCCGCACCCATCAACCGCCGCAGCGCCAACATCACCCAGGGCAAGTCGCGCGCACCCAACCGCTCCATGTACTACGCCATGGGCTACGAGGAAGGCGACTTCGTGAAACCCATGGTGGGCGTAGCCAACGGCCACAGCACCATTACGCCCTGCAACAGCGGCCTGCAGAAGCTGGCAGACGCGGCCATCGCGGGCATCGAAGAAGCGGGTGGCAACGCCCAGGTGTTCGGCACCCCCACCATCAGCGACGGCATGGCCATGGGCACCGAAGGCATGAAGTACAGCCTGGTCAGCCGCGAAGTCATCAGCGACTGCATCGAAACCTGCGTGGGCGGCCAGTGGATGGATGGCGTGCTGGTGGTGGGCGGCTGCGACAAGAACATGCCCGGCGGCCTGATGGGCATGCTGCGCGCCAACGTGCCCGCCATCTATGTCTATGGCGGCACCATCCTGCCCGGCAACTACCAGGGCAAGGACCTGAACATCGTGAGCGTGTTCGAGGCCGTAGGCGAGAACGCAGCGGGCAAGCTGAGCGACTTTGACCTGAAAGAAATCGAGAAACGCGCCATCCCGGGCACGGGTTCGTGCGGCGGCATGTACACCGCCAACACCATGAGCAGCGCGTTCGAGGCCCTTGGCATCAGCCTGCCCTATTCGTCCACCATGGCCAACCCGCACGACGAGAAGATGAACTCGGCCAAGGAGTCAGCCAAGGTGCTGATCGAGGCCATCAAGAAGGACATCAAGCCGCGCGACATCGTGACCCGTAAATCCATCGAGAACGCTGTGGCCGTGATCATGGCCACGGGCGGCTCGACCAACGCGGTGCTGCACTTCCTGGCGATTGCCCATGCGGCAGGCGTGGAGTGGAGCATCGACGACTTCGAGCGCGTGCGCGTGAAGACGCCTGTGCTGTGCGACCTCAAGCCCAGCGGCAAGTACCTGGCGGTGGATCTGCACCGCGCAGGGGGCATCCCTCAGRTCATGAAGATCTTGCTCAATGCGGGCCTGCTGCATGGCGACTGCCTCACCATCGAAGGCAAGACGATTGCCGAGGTGCTGAAGGACGTGCCGGACGAGCCCCGCGCCGACCAGGACGTGATTCGTCCTATCGACAAGCCTATGTACGCGCAAGGCCACCTGGCCATCCTCAAGGGCAACCTGAGCCCCGAAGGCGCGGTGGCGAAGATCACGGGCTTGAAGAACCCCGTTATCACCGGCCCGGCCCGCGTGTTTGACGACGAACAATCGGCACTGGAAGCCATCCTGGCGGGCAAGATCAAGGCCGGTGACGTGATGGTGCTGCGGTACCTGGGCCCCAAGGGCGGCCCCGGCATGCCAGAAATGCTGGCACCCACCGGTGCGCTGATCGGCGCAGGCTTGGGTGAGAGCGTGGGCCTGATCACCGATGGCCGCTTCTCCGGCGGCACGTGGGGTATGGTAGTGGGCCACGTGGCACCCGAGGCCGCAGCGGGCGGCACGATTGCTTTCGTCAACGAAGGCGACAGCATCACCATCGACGCGCGCCAGCTGCTGCTGGAGCTGAACGTGCCCGAGGCAGAAATCGCCAAGCGCCGCGCCGCCTGGACCGCCCCTTCCCCACGGTACACCCGTGGTGTGCAGGCCAAGTTTGCGTTCAACGCATCCAGCGCCAGCAAGGGAGCGGTGCTGGACGCCTATTGAAGAGGCTGCGGTGGATCTTGCAGCAGGGAGAGGGGAGCGAGCCCAGATCCCCCTGCTGCGCTCCAGGCAACAAAAAACGCCCGTAAGCAAGGCTCAGGGCGTTTTTTGTCGGTGGGCGGGCCAACAACACCAGCGCTGCATCCAGCGCGCCAGCTGTTCAGCGAGGCTTGCGCGGCTGAATGCCCAGTGCTTCCTTGTGTTTGTTGATGCGGTCCTTCTTGCGCTGATCCATCTTTTCCATGGCCTTGCGCTTGGTGTAGCCGGTGGAATCAGCCCAGGCCCACCACAGCGCTGTGGCCGCGAAGGGCGCCAGCACCCACCACCACGACCACGTGGCCACGGGGCCGATCTCGAAATATTTCAGTGCCAGCATGAGAAGGGACAGACCCAGCAGATACATCGCTCTCTCCAAAGAATTTCGCGAAAAGCGGGATTGACCAGGGACAACTGCGTGTCAACCCAAGTCACTACAATCGCATTAAAAGCACTGTAACTCAACCACAGGAATTCCCACCATGAAGCGTTCCCTGATCACACTCGCCTTGACGCTGTCGGTTGCGGCACCCGCGATGGCCGACTTGGCCTTGGCCACCTCCAAGAACTGCATGGCTTGCCACGCAGTGGACAAGAAACTGGTGGGGCCTGCCTACAAGGACGTAGCAGCCAAATACGCTGGCCAGAAGGACGCCGTGGACAAGCTGGCCGCCAAGATCGTCAAGGGTGGCTCTGGCGTGTGGGGTCCAGTACCCATGCCCGCCAATGCGCAAGTGAATGACGCCGAAGCGAAGAAGCTGGCGGCCTGGGTACTGACGCAAAAGTAATTTGCCGCCCTTGTGGTGGCCGCGGGTTCTACCGCCCCGGCCCCAGCAAAAAGCCGCGCACGATCAGTGACGCGGCTTTTTTAATGCCTGCAGACGACGCCCGTTTGACCCCTGAGTTCGCAGACCGTACCTGCGYCTTCCAGGACATCACCCACAGGATAGGCCCTACACGATGGGGGTCACCAGCGAATTGCGGGAGCGCAGCTGCTGCTCCAGCTGGCCCACATAGGCCGCGGTGGTGTTGTCAGACTCCTCGGCCCGGGCAGCCAGGCGGGCCTCCAGGTGGTCCAGCCGCGCCAGAACCGCTGCATGGGCCTGACTGTGCTGGATTTCAAGGAATGTACGCAGCTCCGTGAAGCGGGACGCCTCGGCCTTGTCAGCCAGATCGCGCTGTGCCTGCATCTCTTTGGTGTGGCGGCGGGTTTCGAGCAGTACTGAGCCCTGCAGCGACAACACGTAGGCCACGAAGAAGATGCCCAACAAGGCGGTAAGCGCCAGCATGAGCAACCCGAGCGGCGCTTCAAATGACACCACCCCCAGCGATACCAGGGAAGGGGCGGCCAGCGCAGGCCAGTTCAATGCAGCCAGTGCGGCAATCACCAGCACCGTCAACAGCAAAACGATGGAACGCAAGTGCATGGGAAATCTCCGGTCAGCAGCGCCCGGCCAGGGTGGCCGGTCACGCCATGCTGCCGTTGTAACGCATGCACGGGCAATTGCTGCCGGCGCAGGACTGATTGGAGATCACGTCCTACAAAGCGCGCTGCAGGCCCACCGTGTGAGCGGGCCTGCTGCTTCGATCACGTACCGGGGTGATCAACGAGTTTTGTGGCCACATCACATCGCTACGCGATATGAGTGTCCCCGAATCCGGCAAGCACTGCGCGCTGGCGCCCTTGCACGGCGCCTTCTGGATCAGTTGGTCTGGGCCAACTGATCCAGAATTGCCGGATTCTCCAACGTGCTGGTGTCCTGSGTGATGGCCTCGCCCTTSGCGATGCTGCGCAGCAGGCGSCGCATGATCTTGCCGCTGCGSGTCTTGGGCAGGTTGTCGCCAAAGCGGATGTCCTTGGGCTTGGCAATGGGGCCGATTTCCTTGGCCACCCAGTTGCGCAGCTCGTTGGCGATCTGCTTGGCYTCCTCGCCGGTGGGGCGCGAGCGCTTGAGCACCACAAACGCACAAATGGCTTCGCCGGTCACGTCGTCAGGGCGGCCCACCACGGCGGCCTCGGCCACCAGATCCGTCTTGGMSACCAGGGCGGATTCGATCTCCATCGTGCCCATGCGGTGMCCGGACACGTTCAGCACGTCGTCRATGCGSCCGGTGATGCGGAAGTAGCCCCGGTCGGCACTGCGCACCGCGCCGTCGCCCGCCAGGTAGTAGCCCTTGAGTTCTTCGGGGAAGTAGCTCTTCTTGAAGCGCTCGGGGTCGTTCCAGATGGTGCGGATCATGCTGGGCCAGGGGCGCTTGATCACCAGGATGCCACCCGCGCCGTTGGGTACGTCGTTGCCCATTTCGTCCACGATGGCTGCGGTGATGCCGGGCAAAGGCAACGTGCAGCTGCCGGGCACCAGCGGCGTGGCGCCGGGCAGCGGGGTGATGACATGGCCGCCGGTTTCGGTCTGCCAGAAGGTGTCCACGATGGGGCAGCGTTCGCCGCCCACGTTCTTGTGATACCACATCCAGGCTTCAGGGTTGATGGGCTCGCCCACGCTGCCCAGGATGCGCAGGCTCGACAGGTCGKAGCGCGCGGGGTGTAMCGCCTCGTCAGCCTCGGCCGCCTTGATGAGCGAACGGATGGCGGTGGGGGCGGTGTAGAAGATGGTGCACTTGTGGCGCTCGATCATCTGCCAGAAGCGGCCAGCGTTCGGGAAGGTGGGAATGCCTTCAAAGATGATCTGCGTGGCGCCTGCAGCCAGTGGGCCGTAGGCGACGTAGGTGTGGCCCGTGATCCAGCCRATGTCGGCCGTGCACCAGAASACGTCGTCGGSSCGSAKGTCGAASGTCCAGTCCATSGTSAKCYKGGCCCACAGCAGGTAGCCGCCGGTGSYRTGCTGCACGCCCTTGGGCTTGCCGGTSGAGCCGSWGGTRTAGAGGATGAASARRGGGTGCTCGGCGCCCACGGCCACGGGTGCGCATTCGGTGCTTTGCCCCGCCAGTGCCTCGGCAAAGGTCTTGTCGCGCCCGGCCACCATGTTGCAGGCCGTGGCTGTGCGCTGATAGACGAACACGTTGCGGATGGTGTCGCAGCCGCCCATGGCCAGGGCTTCATCGATGATGGACTTGAGCGGCAGCTCCTTGCCGCCACGCATCTGGTAGTTGGCAGTGATGACGGCCACGGCACCGGCATCGATGATGCGCTCGTGCACGGCCTTGGCACTGAAGCCGCCAAACACCACGCTGTGCGTGGCGCCAATGCGGGCGCAGGCCTGCATGGCAATCACGCCCTCAATGGTCATGGGCATGTAGATCAGCACGCGGTCGCCCTTGGCCACGCCATGGGCCTTGAGCGCGTTGGCAAACTGGCTCACTCGGGCCAGCAATTCCTTGTAGGTGATCTTGGTGACCGTGCCATCGTCGGCTTCAAAGATGATGGCCGTCTTGTTCTCGGTGGCGGTGCCGATGTGGCGGTCCAGGCAGTTGGCCGAGGCATTGAGTTCGCCATCGGCAAACCACTGGAAGAACGGCGCGTTGGACTCGTCCAGCGTGCGGGTGAAAGGCTTGGTCCACTGCAGATTGCCGCGTGCCTGGCGCGCCCAGAAGCCCTCGAAGTCCTTTTCGGCCTCGGCACACAGTGCGTCATACCCAGCCATGCTGGACACGCGCGCGGCTTTGACGATGGCGTCCGAGGGCGGGAACACGCGGTTCTCAACCAGCACGGACTCGATGGCGGATGTGGGCGCACTCATGGTGTTGTCTCCTGGATCTAATGGGAATTGGAATTGGGCGGTACTGTCGGGCGCGGCACTTACAGGCCACTGACTGGCGCGAAGCTTACAGAGTACGCCATTGCGGCGCGCCTGTCGCCAAGGGCCGGGCCACCGGCTGCGCAGACCCACCTGCCACCGCAGGGACATGCTGCCCCCCTAAAATCGCGCCTCCTGCAACCCTTTGCGAGTGCCATGTCCTCTCCCCAACACAAGCCCCCAGCGCCGCTGCGCCCCCTGCCTTCCATGATCTTCGCCAGCCGGTGGCTGCAACTGCCCCTGTATCTGGGCCTGATCCTGGCGCAGGCGGTGTATGTGTTCCATTTCTGGGTGGAACTGGTGCACCTGATCGAAGCCGCGTTTGGCAACACGGCGGCCCTGCAGAGCCTGGTGTCCAGCATTGGCTACAAGAGTGATTTCCAGGTCACCGCGCTTAACGAGAC
>NZ_JBGFFF010000140.1:0-11739 GCF_056175785.1 Acidovorax sp. LjRoot204 | reverse complement strand
GGTGGAGACTATTCCCGGCAAGAACTACATGGCGCTGGAACTGCCCAACGCCAAGCGGCAGTCCATCCGCCTGTCCGAAATCCTGGGATCGCAGGTCTACCATGAGGCCAAGAGCATGCTCACCATGGGCCTGGGCAAGGACATCGTGGGCAACCCGGTGGTGGCCGATCTGGCCAAGATGCCGCACGTGCTGGTGGCGGGTACCACGGGCTCGGGCAAGTCGGTGGGGATCAACGCGATGATCCTCTCGCTGCTGTACAAGGCCGAGGCGCGCGATGTGCGTCTGTTGATGATCGACCCSAAGATGCTSGAAATGTCGGTCTACGAAGGCATTCCGCACCTGCTGGCGCCCGTGGTCACCGACATGAAGCAGGCGGCGCATGGCCTGAACTGGTGCGTGGCCGAGATGGAGCGCCGCTACAAGCTCATGTCCAAGCTGGGCGTTCGCAACCTGGCGGGCTACAACACCAAGATCGACGAGGCCAAGGCCAAGGAACAGTTCATCTACAACCCCTTCAGCCTCACACCCGAGGAGCCAGAGCCGCTGCAGCGCCTGCCGCACATCGTGGTSRTSATCGACGARCTSGCCGACCTGATGATGGTGGTGGGCAAGAAGATCGAAGARCTSATCGCCCGCCTKGCGCARAAGGCGCGCGCMGCCGGCATCCAYYTGATCCTGGCCACSCAGCGSCCCAGCGTSGAYGTGATYACCGGCCTSATCAAGGCCAATATCCCGACCCGCATCGCGTTCTCGGTGGGCTCCAAGATCGACAGCCGCACCATCCTCGACCAGATGGGYGCCGAGGCGYTGCTGGGCATGGGCGACATGCTCTACATGSCSAGCGGYACGGGCCTGCCGATCCGGGTGCATGGCGCCTTCGTGTCGGACGAAGAAGTACACCGTGTCGTCAGTTACCTCAAGGAACAAGGGGAGCCGGACTACATAGAAGGCGTGCTCGAAGGTGGAACTGTGGATGGCGAGGGTGATCTGTCAGGGGAGGGCGGTGGCGGCGAAGGGGGCGAGAAGGACCCSATGTACGACCAGGCSGTCGAAGTGGTGCTSAARRACCGCAAGGCCAGCATCTCTTACGTGCAGCGCAAGCTGCGCATTGGCTACAACCGCTCGGCGCGGCTGCTGGAAGACATGGAGAAGGCTGGACTCGTCAGTGGCCTGACCACCAGCGGCCAGCGTGAAGTGCTGGTACCCAACCGCAGCGAATGATCGGCCGGACCGCAAGGCCGGACCCTACCCCACAGGAGTTTCTGTTGAAAAAGATCGCTACTGCAATTTTGATAGCTGCTGCGGCAAGCATGGCTAGCGCTGACGGGCTGAAAAGCCTGGAATCCTTCATGAAGGGCACGCAGACGGGCAAGGCCGACTTCACCCAGACTGTGACCTCGCCCCCCAAGGACGGCCAGACCGCGCGCACCAAGACATCGAGCGGCAGCTTTGAGTTCCAGCGCCCTGGGCGCTTCAAGTTCGTCTACAAAAAACCTTTTGAGCAAACCATCGTGGCCGACGGCCAGACGCTGTGGCTGTACGACGTGGACCTGAACCAGGTCACGCAGCGCTCGCAGTCCCAGGCGCTGGGCAGCACGCCCGCTGCGCTGCTGGCGTCCGCGCCGGACCTGTCGGCGCTGAAGGCCGAGTTCACGCTGGAGGCCTCGCCGGATGCGGATGGCCTGCAGTGGGTGCTGGCCAGCCCCAGGACCAAGGACGGCCAGCTCAAGAGCGTGCGTGTGGGCTTTGCGGGCGAGCAGCTGGCGGCCCTGGACATTCTGGACAGCTTTGGCCAGCGCTCGCTGATTCGCTTTACCGGTATGCAGGCCAATGCGGCGCTGCCTGCCAGCACGTTCCAGTTCAAGCCTCCGGCAGGGGCTGATGTGGTGAAGCAGTAGTTTCTGCTCTTGAAACAATAGCTGCCAACGCATGATTTTTAGGCGCTAGAAGCCAATTTGGCTTGAAAATCAGCGTACTGTAGACAGGATACGAACATGGCAGCACGCGGTGCCTCCGCCCCTTCTCCGGCACACCCCTCCGCCCATCAGCCCCTGGCAGAACGCCTGCGGCCCCGTACGCTGGGCGAGGTGATCGGGCAGCAGCATGTGCTGGGCCCGGGCATGCCGCTGCGCCTGGCCTTCGAGTCAGGCCGGCCGCACAGCTGCATCCTGTGGGGCCCACCTGGAGTGGGCAAAACCACCATTGCGCGCCTGATGGCTGATGCGTTCGATGCACAGTTCATCAGCATCAGCGCCGTGTTGGGCGGGGTCAAGGACATTCGCGAGGCGGTGGAGCAGGCCCAGGCCGCGCGCGATGGGTTGATGCAGCAGCGCACCATCGTGTTTGTGGACGAGGTGCACCGCTTCAACAAGAGTCAGCAAGACGCGTTCTTGCCACACGTTGAATCAGGCCTGTTCACCTTCATCGGCGCCACCACCGAGAACCCTTCGTTTGAGGTGAATTCCGCGCTGCTGTCGCGAGCGGCGGTCTACGTGCTGCAGCCGCTGTCTGAGCAAGATTTGAAGCAGATTGTGGCCCTGGCGCAGGAGGAAGATGCGCTACCTGCTATCGAAGGTGTAGCAATCGACCGCTTGGTGGCCTATGCCGATGGCGACGCGCGTCGCCTGCTCAACACGCTCGAAACCCTGGCCATGGCGGCTGCGCAGGAGAAGCTTTCCGAGATCACCGATGCCTGGCTGCTCAAGGTGCTGGGCGAGCGCATGCGCCGCTACGACAAGGGCGGCGAGCAGTTCTACGACACCATCAGCGCGTTGCACAAATCGGTGCGGGGCTCTGACCCCGACGCTGCGTTGTACTGGCTGGTGCGCATGCTCGACGGCGGTGCTGACCCCCGCTACATGGCGCGCCGGCTGGTGCGCATGGCAGCCGAGGACGTGGGCCTGGCCGACCCGCGCGCATTGCGCCTGGCACTGGACGCGAGCGAGGTGTACGAGCGCCTGGGCAGCCCTGAGGGCGAGCTGGCGCTGGCCGAATGCGTGGTGTACCTGGCGGTGGCGCCCAAGTCCAACGCGGTCTACAAGGCCTACAACGCGGCGCGGGCCTGGGTCAAACAGGATGGCACACGCCCGGTGCCCATGCACCTGCGCAATGCGCCCACCAAGTTGATGAAAGAGCTCGACTACGGCAAGGGCTACCGCTACGCCCACGACGAAGAGGGTGGCTTTGCGGCGGGGGAGAGCTACCTGCCCGAAGGCATGCCAGAGCCTGGCTTCTACCAGCCCGTGGAGCGGGGTCTCGAAATCAAGATTGCCCTGAAGCTGCGTGAGCTGCGCGAACGCAATGCCGCAGCAGCCACGCCAGGCCTCCAGGATTCAGACACCGTCTCCTGATCCGAGACCTGGTCGGTGGGGCGAGGTGGCCGCGCATGTCCTGCGGCAGTCCCAAGGTGCAGCGCAGCCTGCTTTATGCCGATTCTGCATGATCAAGGTAATAAGTTTGCACATCAATTATCTTGCGTGCATCAAAATTCCTTATGCAGTGCGTGGCGCGCTGATGTGACCAAAACCCGAGGGAAAACCCCGCCCGGCTTGGATTGGGGCGGTTGTGACTACTCGCTACAATCCCGTCCACAAACCCGCACAGCTGCATTCCTGGCGGGTTTTTTGCTAGATGGCAGTCGGGCCCACAAGGCTGTACCGATTCCGGTGCCAAAGCGGTGGGTACGTCACAAACGAAGGACTTCTCTTATGGACATTTTGCTGCAACAGATCATCAACGGTCTGGTACTCGGCAGCATGTACGCCTTGATAGCCTTGGGCTACACGATGGTGTACGGCATTATTCAACTCATCAATTTCGCCCATGGCGAGGTGCTCATGATCGGCGCCCTCACCAGCTGGAGCTGTATTGGAATGATGCAGGCTGCCATGCCCGGCGCGCCGGGTTGGGTCATCCTGCTGCTGGCCACGCTCATCGCCTGCGTGGTCGCTGCCACGCTCAACTTCGTGATCGAAAAGGTGGCCTACAAGCCACTGCGCACCAGCCCCCGTCTTGCCCCCCTGATCACKGCCATCGGCATGTCGATCCTGCTGCAGACGCTGGCCATGATCATCTGGAAGCCCAACTACAAGCCCTATCCCACGCTGCTGCCCAGCACGCCGTTCCAGTTGGGTGGTGCCTACATCACTCCCACCCAGATCCTCATCCTGGGGGTGACCGCGGTGGCCCTGGCTTCCCTGGTCTATCTGGTCAACCACACCAACCTGGGCCGCGCCATGCGCGCCACGGCGGAGAATCCCCGCGTGGCCTCCCTGATGGGTGTGAAGCCCGACATGGTSATCTCGGCCACCTYCATCATCGGYGCCRTSCTSGCGGCCATCGCSGGCATCATGTAYGCCTCCAACTACGGCAYSGCGCAGCAYRCSATGGGCTTCCTGCCSGGSCTCAAGGCCTTCACSGCGGCGGTGTTCGGCGGTATCGGCAACCTGGCCGGTGCGGTGGTGGGCGGCATCCTGCTGGGSCTSATCGAAGCCATCGGCTCCGGCTACATCGGCACGCTCACGGGCGGTTTGCTGGGCAGCCACTACACCGACATCTTTGCGTTCATCGTGCTCATCATCATCCTGACGCTGCGCCCCTCGGGCCTGCTGGGTGAGCGTGTGGCCGATCGCGCCTGAGGAGCCTCACACCATGAAGAACACCAAAACCAACTGGATCATCGGCGCCGTCGCGCTGCTGGTGCTGCCGCTGATCCTGCAATCCTTCGGCAACGCCTGGGTGCGTATTGCCGACCTGGCCCTGCTGTACGTGCTGCTGGCCCTGGGCCTGAACATCGTGGTGGGCTACGCCGGCCTGCTGGACCTGGGCTACGTGGCGTTCTACGCCGTGGGCGCCTACCTGTTTGCCTTGATGGCTTCGCCGCACCTGGCGGACAACTTTGCGGCGTTTGCCGCCATGTTCCCCAACGGGCTGCACACCTCGCTGTGGATCGTGATACCGGTGGCGGCGTTGTTAGCGGCGTTCTTTGGTGCCATGCTGGGGGCGCCCACGCTGAAGCTGCGCGGTGACTACCTGGCCATCGTGACGCTGGGCTTCGGCGAAATCATCCGCATCTTCCTGAACAACCTGGACCACCCGGTCAACCTGACCAACGGCCCCAAGGGCCTGGGCCAGATCGACTCGGTCAAGATCTTTGGCTTGGACCTGGGCAAGCGCTTGGAGGTGTTCGGTTTCGACATCAATTCCGTCACCCTGTACTACTACCTGTTCCTGACCCTGGTGGTGGTGTCCATCATCATCTGCTACCGCCTGCAGGACTCGCGCATCGGCCGCGCCTGGATGGCCATCCGTGAAGATGAAATCGCTGCCAAGGCGATGGGCATCAACACCCGCAACATGAAGCTGCTGGCCTTCGGCATGGGGGCTTCGTTCGGCGGCGTGTCGGGTGCGATGTTCGGTGCGTTCCAGGGCTTTGTGTCGCCCGAGTCGTTCAGCCTGATGGAGTCGGTSATGATCGTYGCCATGGTGGTGCTGGGCGGYATCGGCCACMTKCCKGGCGTGATCCTSGGCGCCGTGCTGCTGKCKGCSCTGCCCGARGTGCTGCGCTAYGTGGCMGGCCCKCTGCAGGCCATGACSGAYGGYCGCCTSGACKCSKCCATCCTGCGCCAGCTSYTSATYGCGCTGGCCATGATCATCATCATGCTGATGCGTCCCCGTGGTCTGTGGCCTGCGCCCGACCATGGCAAGAGCCTCACGCAGAAGACCTGAACACCGCAGAAAGTTAGAACATGGCAGAGAACATTCAGAAATCAGCCAGCGACGTGGTGCTGCGGGTTGCGGGCATYTCCAAGCGCTTCGGCGGCCTGCARGCSCTYTCCGACGTSGGCATCACCATYRAGCGMGGCCAGGTSTATGGCCTSATCGGCCCCAACGGCGCMGGCAAGACCACSTTCTTCAACGTGATCACCGGCCTGTACACCCCCGACAGCGGTACCTTTGAACTGGCTGGCAAGCCCTATGAGCCGACGGCCGTGCATGAAGTGGCCAAGGCGGGCATCGCGCGCACCTTCCAGAACATCCGTCTGTTTGCAGAAATGAYGGCACTGGAAAACGTGATGGTGGGCCGCCACATCCGTACCAAGTCTGGCCTGCTGGGCGCTGTGCTGCGTACCAAGGGCTTCAAGGAAGAAGAGCTGGCCATCGCCAAGCGCGCACAGGAACTGCTCGACTACGTGGGCATTGGCAAGTTTGCCGACTACAAGGCGCGCACCCTGAGCTACGGCGACCAGCGCCGCCTGGAGATCGCCCGGGCCCTGGCCACCGATCCGCAACTGATTGCGCTGGACGAGCCCGCCGCCGGCATGAACGCCACCGAGAAGGTGCTGCTGCGCGAGCTGATCGACCGCATCCGCAAAGACAACCGCACCATCTTGCTCATCGAGCACGACGTGAAGCTGGTGATGGGCCTGTGCGACCGTGTGACGGTGCTCGACTATGGCAAGCAGATCGCCGAAGGCAACCCTGCCGAAGTGCAGAAGAACGAAAAAGTGATTGAGGCCTATCTGGGCACCGGAGGACATTGAGAATGGCCGAAAAATCCAACAAGGTACTGCTGCAGGTCAAGGGCCTGAAAGTGGCCTACGGCGGTATCCAGGCCGTGAAGGGCGTGGACTTCGAAGTGCGTGAAGGCGAGCTGGTCTCGCTGATCGGCTCCAACGGYGCCGGMAAGACCACCACCATGAAGGCSATCACYGGCACCCTGGCCATGAACGACGGCGACATCGAGTACCTGGGCGAAAGCATCAAGGGCAAGGGCGCCTGGGACCTGGTGAAGAAGGGTCTGGTGATGGTGCCGGAAGGTCGTGGCGTGTTTGCGCGCATGACCATYACCGAAAACCTGCAGATGGGCGCCTACACGCGCTCCGACAAGGCCGGCATCCTGGCTGACATCGAGAAGATGTTCACCATTTTCCCGCGCCTGCGCGAGCGCAAGGACCAGCTGGCCGGCACCATGTCGGGCGGTGAGCAGCAGATGCTGGCGATGGGCCGAGCGCTGATGAGCCAACCCAAGGTGCTGCTGCTGGACGAGCCTTCCATGGGCCTGTCCCCCATCATGGTGGACAAGATATTTGAAGTGGTGCGCGACGTGTACGCGCTGGGCGTGACCATCGTGCTGGTGGAGCAGAACGCCAGCCGCGCGCTGGCGMTTGCCGACCGCGGCTACGTGATGGAGTCCGGCCTGATCACCATGTCGGGCCCTGGCCAGCAGTTGCTCAACGACCCCAAGGTGCGCGCTGCCTACCTGGGCGAATAAGCGACCGCAAGCCTGCGCACCGCTGGTGTGGTGCGGCGGCTGTCCAGCAAGGCACTCCCTCGGGAGTGCCTTTTTTTATGTCTGTTGGTGGGGGTGGTGTTGCAGTAAATTGCTATTAAAAATATAGCTGACAAGGTATGTAACACCAGCACAATCGATTGGTTTTGTTCATAATCGGCCGCTTCGTTCACTTCCCCAGCCTGCCGCTCCACCATGAACGCGCTCCAATCCCTGCCTATTTCTTTGCAAACGGTATTGCTGCTCACTGCCAGCAATATCTTCATGACCTTTGCGTGGTACGGCCACCTGAAGAACCTGGCGTCTTCGCCGTGGTATGTCGCGGCCCTCGTCAGCTGGGGTATCGCGCTGTTTGAATACCTGTTGCAGGTGCCGGCCAACCGCATTGGCTTCACCCAGTTCAACGTGGGGCAGCTCAAGATCATGCAAGAGGTCATCACGCTGGGCGTGTTTGTGCCCTTCGCCGTGTTCTACATGGGGCAACCCCTGAAGTGGGACTACCTCTGGGCGGGGTTGTGCCTGGTGGGGGCGGTGTATTTCATCTTCCGGGGCGCCTGAAGACACAGGGCCTGAACGGACGGCGTGTCGTCGCCCACGGCGCCGTGCGCATGACTGCATGAGGCAGTGGCATCAGTCCCTGCAGGGCGCACGGTTAAACTCGCCGGGTCACGAAAGCGTCATGGTTCTGTCATGGCGCGGCCTTTTCTCACCATTCGTTCCCGATCCAGGAGTCTCCATGCTGTTTGCCAAGCTGTTGCCACGCGAAGGCAATTTTTTCGAAATGTTCAACCAGCATGYGGACCGCATCGTCGAGGCGGCCCGGGCCTTCTCGCAACTGGTGGCCAACTACAGCGACCCGCACCTGCGCGACAAGTACAACCAGGATGTGGACAACGCCGAGCGTGCCGCCGACCGAGTGACGCACGAGGTGAACAAGGCCATCCACAAGACCTTCATCACSCCSATCGACCGYGAGCAGATCCACAMGCTSATCAAYACSATGGACGAYGTGGCCGACCTGATCCAGGACTCGGCTGAAACCATGGCGCTGTACGACGTGCGCCACATGACGGAAGAAATCACCCGCCTCACGGACCTGAGTCTCAAGTGCTGCGAGCGCCTGCGCGATGCCGTCAAGCTGCTCGACAAGATCGCCGACCCAGCCGTTGCCGAGGCCGCGCTCAAGACCTGCGAGGAGATCGACAAGCTCGAATCCGACGCCGACCGCGTGATGCGCAGCGCCATGAGCAAGCTGTTCCGCGAGGAGCCCGATGTCCGCGAGGTGATCAAGCTCAAGGCCATCTACGAACTGCTGGAGACGATCACCGACAAGTGCGAGGACGTGGCCAACTGCATCGAGGGCATCGTCCTCGAGAACTCCTGATCCGCGCAGGCTGACCAGTATGGAAACCGTACAGACGGCCCTCTGGGTTGTGGTTCTGCTTGTGGCCCTGGCAATCCTGTTCGACTTCATGAACGGGTTCCACGACGCGGCCAATTCGATCGCCACGGTGGTCTCCACCGGCGTGCTCAAGCCCGCGCAGGCGGTGCTGTTTGCCGCCTTCTTCAACTTTGTGGCGATTTTTGTCTTTCACCTGAGCGTGGCAGCGACGGTGGGCAAGGGCATCGTGCAGCCCGGCATTGTGGACACGCACGTGGTGTTTGGCGCCCTGGTGGGCGCGATCACCTGGAACGTGATCACCTGGTACTACGGCATCCCCAGCAGCTCCTCGCACGCCCTCATCGGCGGCATTGTGGGCGCTGTGATTGCCAAGGCCGGTGCGGGGGCGCTGATCTCGGCAGGCATCCTTAAGACCGTGGCGTTCATCTTTGTGTCCCCACTGCTGGGTTTTGCGCTGGGTTCGCTCATGATGGTGGCGGTGGCCTGGATCTTCCGGCGCACGCGCCCCAGCAAGGTGGACAAATGGTTCCGCCGGCTGCAGCTGGTGTCTGCCGGCGCCTACAGCTTGGGGCACGGCGGCAATGATGCGCAAAAGACCATCGGCATCATCTGGCTGCTGCTGATTGCCACCGGGTACTCGTCGGCGTCTGATGCCTCGCCCCCCACCTGGGCCATCATCAGCTGCTACGTGGCCATTGGCCTCGGGACCATGTTTGGCGGCTGGCGTATCGTCAAAACCATGGGCCAGAAGATCACCAAGCTCAAGCCGGTGGGTGGCTTCTGCGCCGAAACGGGTGGGGCGCTGACCTTGTTCCTGGCCACCACACTGGGCATTCCGGTGTCCACCACGCACACCATCACGGGCGCCATCGTCGGTGTGGGCTCCACGCAGCGCGCCAGCGCCGTGCGCTGGGGCGTGGCCGGCAACATCATCTGGGCGTGGATTCTGACCATCCCAGCAAGTGCCTTTGTGGCCGCCGTCGCCTACTGGATCAGCCTGCAGCTGTTCTGATGGCGGAGTTATCGCGAATGCTATTGAATAGATAGCATTCAAGGCAATCAACACTAGCGCATACGCCCCACTGAGTGTGAATTCGATGGGGCGTTTGCATTGGCGCCTGCCAGCGGATCACTGCGAGATCTTGCGCGCTTCCTCGATCTGGTACTCAAAGTACCGCTGGAAACTGAACGCCAGGCTGGCCATCAGTACCGTGGTCCCGATCAGCAGGGACACCACGATGGCGCCCACGGTGATCCATTGCGTCCTGCCTGGCGCGGCGTCTGGTGCGGCGCTGGGGTTGTAGCGCGCATTCCATGCCTCGGGTGTCATCAGCGCGTACAGGATGGCACGCAGCGCACAGGCGGCAATCGTGAAGCCCAGCAGCGGTATCAGCGCCCAGCTGTAGTGGTCGTCCTGGCCGAGTTGTTGCACCCGCTGAATGCCATAGATGCCCAGCGCCGTGGGGATGGGCAACAACCAGCCGAGCATGTCGGACAGGCCATGAAGGTAAAAGCGGTGCAGGCCCAGAGGTCCGCCGACAAAGGCGAGCCAGGCGGCTACGGTTTTGTTTTTCATGGGTGCCGCGCTATTCGGGAGAAGTGGTGTCGCCCGCGCCCAGGGTCTTTTCCATGAGCACGATGTCGCGCCAGGCGCCGAACTTCCAGCCCACCGAGCGCATGATGCCCACATCGGTGAAGCCCAGGGCCCGGTGCACGCCGATCGAGCCTGCGTTGGCAGAGTCTCCAATCACCGCCAGCAGCTTGCGCACGCCAGCCGCTTCGGCCTGTACCGCCAGCTCGGCCAGCAGCTTGCGGCCCAGGCCCATGCCGCGGGCCTGATCGGCCACGTAGATCGAGTCTTCGGCCGAGAAACGGTAGGCCGGGCGGGGTTTGAACCAGTTGGCATAGGCAAAGCCCAGCACTTGACCGTCTTTCTCCGCAACCAGCCAGGGCAGGCCACGCGCCAGCACGTCAGCGCGGCGGCTTGCCATGTCGGCTTCGGAGGGGGGATCTATCTCGAAGGTGCCCGTGCCGTGGAGCACATGGTGTTGGTAAATGGCCGTGATGGCAGGAATATCGCTGTCAGTGCTGGGGCGGATAGAGGGCATTTTGGGGAAATGGATATAATCGCAGGCTTTGCAGCGTGTCGCTGGCCGGGTGGCCATGTCGCGTGTCTCAAGCGTTGCGAATATGGTTGCGAACACTGTGGCTTACGGCAAATGTTGCCGGAGTTCACCACCCGAAGGATAAATCATGGTCGTCATTCGACTCTCCCGCGGCGGCTCCAAGGGCCGTCCTTTCTTCAACATCGTCGTTGCTGACAAGCGCGTGCGCCGTGATGGCCGCTTCATCGAGCGCATCGGCTTCTACAACCCCACCGCCAAGGAATCTGAAGAAGGCCTGCGCATCGTGCAAGACCGTCTGGCTTACTGGGTGGGCGTTGGCGCCCAGTCCTCCCCCACGGTGGACCGCCTGATCAAGCAAGCCGCCAAGAAGGCTGCTTAAAGCTCCCTGAAAAGGGCGGGTTCCGTCGGCTGGTCTGGCGGAACCCGCCCTTTTCTCATTCTGGATTCACTGCCATGGCCACCACACCGTTGACCCTCGAACCCGCAGAACTGCCTGCCGACGCCGTTGAAGTGGGGCGCATCGCAGATGCCTGGGGCATCAAGGGCTGGTTCAAGGTCCTGTCGCACAGCAGCAATCCCGAGGCGCTTTTTTCGTCCAAACGCTGGTATTTGCAGCCCTCCGAGCGTGGTGCCAAGACCTTCAGCGGCACCGTGCTGCTGCCCATCCGCCAGGCCAAGGATCATTCGGACTCCGTGGTGGCCTGGGCGCAGGGCATTGATGACCGCAATGGGGCAGAGGCGTTGCGCGGTGCGCGGATTTTTGTGCCGCGATCCAGTTTTCCATCCACCTCCGAAGACGAGTACTACTGGGTCGATCTGATCGGTCTGTCGGTCTTCAACCGTGAAGGTGTGGCGCTGGGCGAGGTGCGCGAGTTGATGTCCACCGGTCCACAGACCGTGCTGGTGCTGGCCTATGAGC
>NZ_JBGFFF010000139.1:0-11741 GCF_056175785.1 Acidovorax sp. LjRoot204 | reverse complement strand
GCATAAAGCACGATGCCGACCAGTCCCACCAGCAGCATTTCAGGGTTGAACACCCGCTGGGCAAGTTCCAGCCAGTAGTCCGCGCTGAAGCCACTCAGCGCTTTGAGCTGCGACAGCACGCGTCCTGGGCTGGGAAGGTAAGAGTCGGCATACAGCAGTGCGATGGCAGCCGCTACGGCGACTGCAGCGCGTACACGGCGCCACCCCTTGTGCGCAATGGGGGGCAGCATGGACGCCCACAACAGCAGGTTCAGCCACCAGTTCAAGCCGATATAGCCACCAAAGTACAGGCCCACCTTGGCAAGGAAAATCAAATGCCAGAAGCTCATGCCGGCAGCCTTTCTTGCCCGCGCTGCTTGCGAAGGGGCCATCGGCTGCGTGCCGACTCCACCAGCGAAGTCCAGAACTTGCGGTAGCCCAGCACGCCCAGCTGCGCGATTTCCTGCAGGCCATGCAAAGGTCGGTCGGTATCGTGGCTGTCGTTCCATTGCCTCCAGGTGTCGGGGCGGGCAAAGGTGCACTGCACCAGGTCGATTTGTTGTTCGCGCGTCATGGGGTCAAACTGAAAACCGGTGGCGCTCTGGCCTCTGTGCAACATCACTGTGGCTGGAAAGGTGCATTCCATATCGTTGCGCCACAGTCCCACCTGCACCTTGTCTCCCACGGCCAGTGGAGTGCCTTCAGGCAATTGCAGGCCTACACCAGTCATGGAAAAGTCGATGCAAAGGGCCTGAAGCACGGTTCCGTCGTCCTGGTACAAGGTTGCGGGCAATTGCGTGGCCACGCGGTGCATTCGCCGCACCTGGCGTGCTTCGGATGCCACACCCAACGCAGCACCCAGCATGAGGATGCTGTAGACCGTCCATAGCAGATTGAGGAGTACGGTGGCGGTTTCCTCGGTATTCCAGAAGAACAGGCGCAGCAGCCCCATGCCGAAGGCTGCGAAGTTGAGCAGGACCAGCACGGTGTAGGGGCGGGAGATCACCCAGTCGAAGTACGGCTCGTCCACCAGCCCGCCCTTGGCTGTCACGTTGAACTTGCCAAGGCGCGGATTGATCAGAGCCACCGTGGTGGGCAGGGCCACGTACCAGGCCAACACCGTTTCGTAGACCTCAGCCCAGAACGTGTGCCGGTGCTCGCCTTGCACGTGCGCATTGGCGACGTTGGACTGCAGGATGTATGGCAGCACATACAGCGCGATCATGATGGCGCCCGCGTTGATGATGTGCCATTCAAAAAACAAGAAGGCCATGGGCGCGGTGAGGAACACCAGCCGCGGCAGCCCGAAGAAGAAGTGCACCATGGCGTTGGCATAGCAGATGCGCTGCCACAGTGTGAGGCCCTTGCCCAGGAAGGGGTTGTCCACGCGGAAGATCTGCGCCATGCCTCGCGCCCAGCGGATGCGTTGGCCCACATGGGCCGACAGGCTCTCGGTGGCCAGGCCGGCGGCCTGCGTCTCGTTGATGTAAGCCGTGGTGTAGCCGCGCCGGTGCAGCTTGAGGGCGGTGTGCGCATCCTCGGTCACCGTTTCCACTGCGATGCCGCCCACTTCTAGCAAAGGGCCGCGCCGTATCACCGCGCAGGAACCGCAGAAGAACGTGGCGTTCCAGAAATCATTGCCATCCTGGATCAGACCGTAGAACAGGGCACCTTCGTTGGGCACACGGCGGAAGGTGCCCAGGTTGCGCTCAAACGGGTCGGGTGAGAAGAAGTGGTGCGGCGTTTGCAGCATGGCGCACTTCGGGTCGCGCTGGAACCAGCCCACGGCCGTGGTCAGGAAGGAGCGTGTGGGAATGTGGTCGCAGTCGAAGATGGCGATCAGCTCACCATCGGTCTTGCCCAGCGCATGGTTCAGGTTGCCAGCCTTGGCGTGGTTGTTGTCGGGCCGCACGATATAGCCCACGCCCATGGATTCAGCAAAGGCACGGAATTCCTCGCGCCGCCCATCGTCCAGGATGAAGACCTTGACCTTGTCTTTGGGCCAGTCCAGTGCCATCGACGCCAGCACCGTGGTGCGCACCACACTCAGCGGCTCGTTATAGGTGGGGATGTACACATCCACCGTGGGCCAGGACGCGGGTGCGCCTTGCAGCTCCGCCGGACTGCGGTGCAGGGGCCAGGCAGTCTGTATGAAGCCCAGCACCACCACCAACCAGGTGTAGGCCTCTGCCGCCAGCAGGCCGTAGCCCAGGAAGGACTCGATGACCGAGTCGAATTCAATCGATGAAGTCAGGCGCCACCAGGCGTAACGCCCCATCGCCAGCAGGCTGATCGCTGCAAGCGCCAGCGAAGGATAGCGGCCTGGCAGGCGCCGGAGCACCAGGGACAGTCCCCAGCAGAGCAGCATGAACAACAGTTGCCCGAACCAGTTGAATGGGGTGGTCATGACGACCAGACCGGTGACCGCCCCCACCGCCAGGATCACCCAGCGCAGGCCAGGAATCTCCAGGGCCGGTGTGAGCCACTGGTCTGCCAGTCGCATGCCCTTGCCCACGTTGACGTGGGTGGCCAGGCGGTCCATGGCACGCAGGAAAAGCCGGATGGGCCAGAAAACCAGTGTCAGCGCCAGTGCCAGGACTCGCCAGAGCCAGCGCATGGCCCAGCCGAGGCCTGCCCAAAGCCCGCGCACTGGGCGTAGCAACCAGGGGCGCAATGCGCGCTGTGGCGAGGGTGGCAGAACGAAACAGCGCCACAACCACATCCACCAGGGAGCCTCATGCCCGACCTCAAGCTGGCGCCCGAGCCACATCAGTGCCTTGCGAGTGGGCACCAGTGCGTCCGCTTGTTCGGTGGCCGGGGTAGGTGTGGTGGTGCCCGAGGGCGCCTGGTCTGTCATGGTGCAACCACTCCAGCTGCGGGCGCAGGCAGCGGCGCCAACGGAGGCACTGCCGACAGCCAATGGAAGATGCCCTGGAGATCGTGCGCGGACTGTGCATGCGGTGCCATGCCGTTCACGCATTGCGATGCGGCCAGTGCACGTGAAAGGTTCTCGTCTTCATGCACGGTATAGGGCAGCAATTGGCTTCCCCACTGCTGGCGCAATGTGCTGAGCGCCTCCCGTTGCGATACGCGGCGCGGGTCAAAACGCGTGACTGCGATGCCCTGCACGTTGGGCGTTGCTGGCGACGCCTGCAGCATGGCGCGTACGACGTCCGTGCTGGCACATCCGCGCGCAGACGCTTCCATGACCACCAACACCGCATCTGCGCAGCGCAGCGCTGCCTGGGCCAGCGGCGAAGGCCATTGCGGTGTGTCCAGCAGTATCGTGCAATCCTCTGGTACGTCGAGCAGTTCCACCTGGTCTTGCAGCCACTGTGGGTTGGCAGCGAGCAACTGGTGGAGCGTCGTGATGGTTTCTGGTGCCGCTGGGCCAAAGGGCAGAACGCAGACGCCGTCCGTGTTGTCGAAGCTGCCGTCTGCCCACCAAGAGCCTGTGGCGGCAAGTGCTGCCCATCCCTGACTGGCGGGGCGGGGCATGCCCAGGTGTATGCCCAGCAGGTTCTGGGCACAGAGTTCTACGGCCAAGGTGTGTTGGCCTTGACGGGCGCCAATGGACGCCAGGTGGGCGACCATGGTGGTACGCCCGGACCCGCCGAGCGGCGAAACGACAGCAATCACGCGCATGCAAACTCTTTGTTCATGGGGCTTTGGTCATCCCACCTTTTTGGGTAATGGGCGACTCGCTTTGCGGAAGGTTTGGCCGATAGGGCTGCACGCAGCGTAACGGCTGGCGCCCCTTCAGCACGCGGCGCAGCAGCCAACCACACGGCCAAGCCAGCAAGACGCCCAGCAGCACGTAAACAAGCATCCATGCCGTCATGCAGACGTCCTTCCAAGGGGGCGTGGCGCGGCGCGCTGTCCGATAGGGCGTGGTCGCATTTGCGGTCTTGTCACAACGAGCGGCGAGGCCGCGGACTGTTGGCTCTCTACGTTGGTGTGCTTTGGCAGTGCCAGCGCATCCTCTCTTAACTGCGCCAAGGGCGTGGCAGGAGGAGCCTCCAGGGCGGCAGGTGTGGGGGCGCTGACTGCTGCCAAGATGGCACTGTAGTCAGGTAAGCCCTTGCGCAGGGATTCTTGCAACTGTTCAGTCATCGCGCGTATGCCCGGCGCTGAGCAGTCCGTAGCTTGCGAAGTGAAAAGCTGGGTCAGCGGCAGCGCGAATACCCGTTGCAGTGCCAGCTCTACATCGGGCTCCCGGCAGGCGAACAGGAACACGTAGATCGCTTCGTGGTCGGCCGTGAACAAGTCGCCATCGCGCGAGGTGTGGCAGGCGCGCAAAGCATCGAGGTGCGGCATCCGGTCCAGCATGTTGAGCCGTACCAGACTGTGCGACAGGCCAATGTCATGGGTGCGGTCGAGCATGCCGCGTACCAACGTACAGAATCGTCCCGGGGCCTGGTAGCCCCGCTCGCGGGGGGGCATGAAGCTGTCGAGCGCCTGAGCGTAGTCGGGGTGGACTTTGCGGGTGTGGCTCTGAGCGTTGATGTCCTGCAGCAGTTGCAGCAGTCGCGAGAAACCCACCTCTTTGTAGACCACCGCGCTGGCGCCCAGTTGCAGCAGTGCCTGTTCGCTGTGGGTGCGCAACTTGCCGAGGTTCTCGCGCACCACAATCTTGAGCGTTGGGGGGCGCGAGAGACGCAGGTGGTGCACCAGGCGTGCGCGGGATTCAAAATCCCCCGCAGAGCCCGCGTCGATCAGCACCGTGGAGGCCACGCAGGTCGCAGCAGCCACTTCGATGTCCTCCAGCCCATCGACGATGCGCCAGTGGCCAGGGATACCGCGTTGCCCCTCCACCGATGCCCGGGTTGCCAGCACGCCCCATTGGTCGGCTGCAGTGACCAGTTCGGGGGTAGCGCCTTGGGTGCGCGTGCCGTCGGCAGTCAGTCGGTGCGTGCTGGCGTCTTGCACTAGGCCAAAGCCGGTCTGAAACAGCGCCCCGGTGTCCGAACCCCAGCGGTCCAGGCTCAGGCGCCAGCGGTCAGCGTCAGCATGCAAGGTGGCGATGTGCATGGACATCTGGCACAGGTTGCGCAGCGTTGGCAAAAGGGCAGTGGCATCCAGCGGCGGGGTGAACCCCAGTACCACCGGGCGCTGCCGTTGGCGGCACAGGGCGCTGAGCTGGTCGCTGACATGTGCGAGTTGGGCAATGTTCAGTCCGGACAGCAGGTTCTGTGTGTCGCACAGATACAGCGCGTGCTGTGGCAGCAGACCGGTCCGCTCAAGCTCCTGCACGAGTGGACTGAGTCCATGGCGCTGTACTTGCGCCTGCAACCCAGGCGATAGCGCCCAGAGCTTGAGCCGACCAGCGCGGTAAGCCGCTCGTAGCTCGGGGTACTCCAGCAACTCGTCCAGCCACTGCGTGCTGGACGCCACCAGCCCCAAGGGGCCAGCGGCCAAAGCGTCTTCGATCAGCGCGGGAAACCATGCCGCAGCGCTTCTGCTGTCGGCGGCAACCAAAGAGACGGGCACATGGGATGGCAACTGGCCAATGCCGTCTGGCAGGCCTGCGATGCCGATGCTTGTCGGTCGCTGGATGGCGCTGGCTGTACCCAAAGAGGGCCAAAGGCGCTGGGCGAGCGCGTGCAGCACACTGGTTGCAGGTGGGCTCTTGCGTGAGGATGAAGCGGCAGAGGACATGTCAGAAGCTGGAATAGGTCTGCACCGGCCGTGGGCGGTTGTCCAGTGGAGCGTTCCCGGGCTCAAAGCGGTAGCGGCCATACACCATGAAATTGGTGGGCGCGTAGTAGGCCGAGCGATCCAGCTCCAGCTGTGCACCCAGTGCGAGATGGGGTGTGACCTGGTATTCCAGTGCCCCCCGGAACGAACGCCCGAAACCCGAGCCCGAACTGCCCGCGTACACCGGAACGCCACCGTCGGCCGCCAGCCGCGCACGTGCCAGTGCCTGCAGGAGTGCGCTCTGCGGAAAATAGTCGCTGTCGGCACTGCTACTGCGCGATACAGAGACGGACCCGCGTGCCAGCCAGGTCAGTGCGCCGCGGCGTCCACTCCATTCCAGTGGCAGGGCGACGGATACGTAGTTGCGTGGGCTGTAATAGCCGCCGTGGCCGAAGCTGAATTCGGACAGGTCTTTGCCATAGTGCCAAGCTGAGACGGCAACACCGAGGTTGACGACGCCATCGCTGTGGCGCCATACATCGCGGTCCAGTGCCCACCGCAGCTGGGCGCGGGTGTTGGTTGCCACATTTTTGCCGGTGAGGGCGGCCAGGCTCAGGCTCAGCGAGGTGCTGTAGGGCCCAATGTCGGTAGAAAGACGGCCTGCAGCGCCCGTTGCTACCACGCCGCCCCATACTTGGCCTGTGATGGGATCGCGTGCCCCTGCGTACGACAGCAGGCTGCCAGTGATGGGGCGCCGATACGCTTCGAGTTTGTAGCTGTAGCGGCCCAGATCGCCGGTTTTGGACAGGCCCCCTACGACATTGGTCACCGGAAATCCAACCCCAGTGGTTCCGATGTCCCACTGGACATCGTCTCCCACATAGCCGAAACCCAGGTTGGTGCCCTGGCCCCGTTGGCGTCGCTCGGTGGCAAAGGAGGACCCCGGTGGTAGTGCCGCCACCTGCCCGTAAGTGAGCAGGTCTGGACCATCGGCGGGGAGATCGCCCGCATCCAGCTGCACCCGATCCACGTGCAAGAAATAGTGCCCGTCGTAGGCACGCGGCATCCACGCCACCACAGGACGTTCCCAGCCGCGCAGGCTGGAGATTCCGTCCGTGGAGCGCTTGCTCAGCGCCTGGTGTCCCGCTTCGATCCGAGGCTGACGCCGTGCCTCGATGGCATCGATCTCGCCCTGGATCTTGGCAACGACGGCCGGGTCGGCGGGGACGGACAGTGTGTAACTCTGCTGGAGAGCCAGTGGTCGGTCGGAATCAATCGGCACCGGGGCCTGGCTTTCTGGGGCCGTTGCAGCAGGGGGGGCGATCTTTCCGCGCGTCTCCAGCATGAGCGCACTGCGGAAGAACACCATGGCCTGTGCGTAGTTGCGGTTGGCCCGCTCCAGGCGCGCTGCATGCAGCAGCACGTCACTGTCTTGCGGAAAACCGTCCAGCAGACGGGTCGCCAATGCACGCGCTTCGTCCATGCGGCCAATACGTTGCCAGATGCGTAGCAGTGCCAGTTGCTGCCCCACATCGCTCGGAGGGATGCGGTCTTTCAACCAGTCGGCCTCATTGGCCGCAGCCCGCCGGTCTCCGGTGTCCTGCAGTCGTGACAGGGTGTCCGCCAGCGCCATGCGAACAGACAGATCATCCGGTTGTGCGGATGCCAAAGGCTTGAGCAACTGGGCGGCATCGGCATATTCGGCTGCAGCCATGAGCAACCGTGCCTGGGCTAGGCTGCGTTGGCGTGGTGTGGAGAGTGTGTCCGGCAGGGGTGTCGCCTGGCGTGCCAGGCGCGAGGCTTCGTTGGTACGTCCGGCCTGCCGCTGCTTCTCGATGAGCCGCTCTTGGTGCGCTGCATACAGCGCTACCAGCCGGTCTTCCTGCTCCGCGCTCCAGCCCTTGGCTTGCAGCAGACGAGGCAATTGCTCGGCGAGGCCGGCATCGTCCTCCGCCCGGTTGAGCAGCTGTGCGTAGTCCAGCTGCGTGTCTGGCGCCAGCGTGGGGACACGCGCTGCCAGGCGATGGAAGACTGCCACGCCCCGCGCGGGCTGTGCGCGGCGAAACCAGGCATTGGCAACGCTGTAGAGCAGGTCTGCTTCATTGCCCGCTTCTTGTTCCGCTTGTTGTAGCAGTGCCTTGACCTCTGCGGCAGGCAGGGGTTTCAGGGCCTGAGTGACGAGCGACTTGACCTGAGAGCGCCGCATCAGCGAGCGCATGGCGTCTGTCTGATCGGCGGAGCGTATCCGCTGCATGTCCGCGAGGGCAGCGCTGTCTTCGTCCAGGGCAGAACGTATCAGGGCGCGGGCATACAACATCTCGGCACCGACGGCGCCGGACGGAATACGCGCCACACCCTCATCCATGGCGTGCAGTGCTTCTTGGGGGCGGCCCAGGCGTATGTAAATACGTGCGAGGCGGTGTCTTATCCAAGCATCGTCGGGGGTCAGTACCACTGCCGACTCCAAGGCACGCAGTGCGGGGCCCAGGCGCTGGGCCTGCAGGTCGTCCTCCGCCTGGGCCACCAGCACGTCGGCCTGGGCACTGGCGAGTTTTTCTGAGAGTGTGGTGTCACGTGCGGCAGCCTCGGCCAGCAGGGACAGCGCTTTGGTCACCCGCCCGGTGCGGGCATAGAGACTTGCCAGGCCTTTGATGGCGGAGGTGCTGTTGGGCTCCTGTTGGATGGCTTGTTGGTAGAAATTCTCTGCCAGCGCATGGTCCCCTTGCAGGTCGCGAATGCTCGCCAGGGTGGTCAATGCGTCAGCACTTTGGGGTTGCATCTGCAGCGCGCGTTCGGCCAGGCTGGCTGCCGTGACCAGTTCGTTCTGTTCGACGGCTCTGTCGGCCTGTCGCAGCAGTCCCCAGAATCTGGCAGTGGCCTGCAAGTCCTTCCAGCGGCTCTGGCGTGTGAGCGCATAGGCCTGGCTGAAGAGGTCCTGCGCTTGCGCATGCTGGCCCTGGCGCAGGCGTATCAACCCCAGGTTTCCCAGGCTTTCTCCGTCCTGGGGGCGCAAAGCCAGCGTCGCCTGGATCTGCTCTTCCRCCAACTCCATATCGCCTTGGTCAAGGGCCGTGCGCGCTGCCTGGCGGGCGATGTTGGCGGGGTCGCGGGCCGCGCGCTCTGCGCGCTCGACCGCCTGTTGCATGGCGGCCAATCGTTCCACCATGGCGCTATCAGCCGGGTAGCGCTGCAGAAATGCGCGCACGCGGGGCAGGTTCGCTGGGGTGTTGGCCAGCCGGTCCAGGGCGCGACGCCAAAGGTCTTGCAGCTGTGGGGCGTTCGTATCGGGCTGCTTTGCCAGGGCCTCGATCTCCTGCACCACGGCCGTCGGGTTGCCCCCCTGGTACATGCGCAGCTCCAGCTGTGCCAGCCGGTAGCGGGACTCCCCGGTCTGCTGGTACAGCCTGGCCAGCTGGCGCTGGGATTCGGTGCTCTGCTTGGCGGTAGAGCCCATGATCTGGTGGTATTCCAGCGCCAGTCCGCCGAGCGTGGGCGGGCCATGCGGGAACAGCTCGCGCGCCAAGTCGGCGGCCTCGGCCTTGCGGCCTGCGCGCGCCATCAAGCGCATCTGGGCCAGTTTTTCGCGGTCGGGGCCATACACGCGTACCAGGGTTTCCAGTTCCTGGGTCATCACATGGCCGGGGTGGCGTGCGCGCAAGGTGGCCAGCACGCGCTGGGCCTCGTCGCTTTTCTTTTCGCGCAGCGCTAAGTCTCCCAGCGTCGCCAGCCCTTCGGGAGAGTTCGGGTCCATGGCCAGCAGCTTGTCCACCAGCTGGCGGGCCATATCCGGCCGGTTTTTGCTGGCCCACAGGCGGGCGCCGCTGAGCAGCTCAGCTTCGATGGCGGGTGGGGTGCTGGCGTGCACGCCGTGCTGCCCGGGCAGGCAGGCGGCGGCGAGCAAGGTCAGGGAGGGGAGCCAGCGGTGTGCGCGGCGTTTCACGGTTTCCATCGCACAGTGAGTTGGCCGTTTGCAGTGAAGCGATATTGCCCCTCCATGGCGCCCAGCCCAAACAAGCCGAGCACCTGCTCGTAGTAGGCCGTGGGACGCAAGGGGCGGGCCTCCAGGCGCATGCGCTGCGATTGCAGGGTGCGGTCGTCGCCCACTGCCCGCAAAAATGGCAGGACTGCAGCCGAGAACCCGGAGGGGGCGGGGCCAGAGGCTTGGGCTGTCAGGATGTCGATGGACTCAGGCGGGTATCCCTGTTCGCGCACGAAGCGTGCCATAGGCTGCAGGGTATCCAGCAAGGCCTTGCGACCGGGAGCGTTGGCGTGCAACGTGCCCGCCCACAGATAGACGCGGATAGCGTTGTAGCTGCCCTGGCCTTTTTCCTTGCCCTTGTCATCCACCAGAAAGCCCTGCTTAGGGTCGTACACGGTCCAGTCGGGCGTGAGGCCCTTGGGTGAAGCGCCCTGGATGACCTTGAGCGAGCTGTCCACCAGTTGCTTCCATTCGGGCTGTGGGTCCACTGCTGCCAGCCAGTGCATGAGGTGCATGGGCATGTAGCTGGGGTTCAGGCGCCAGCGTCCGTCCTTCTGTGCAAAGCCCTGGGGCGCTGGCAGAAGGGTCAGTCCCAGGCCGGGCAGTTGCGCGGTTTCTTCACGCAGGATGCGGGCCGCTAGCAAGGCAGAGAGTGCGCGGTAGGTGCGCACATTCCACAGGCGGCCTGCCTCGCCCAGCGCGTAGGCCATCCAGAGGTCGGCGTCCGAGGCGGCGTTGCTGTCGATGACACCCCAAGTGCCATCGGGGCGTTTACCCCATAGCCAGGCCGGGAGGCGGGCGGTCATATCGCCGTCGCACAGGTTGTTTTCCGTCCAGCGCAGCAGCTTGTCGAAGGTGGTTCGGTCATTGGCCACCAAGGCAAAGAACAAGGCGTATGCCTGGCCTTCGGAGTAGGTCTGTCCTCCTCCCGCATCATCCGAGATGACGCGGCCGCCTTCGTTGATGAACTGCGCCTTGAACGCTTCCCAGGCGGGCCACCCGGGGCGTTCTGCCGTGGATTGGGGTTGCGCGCGAAGGCCTGGCAGCCAGGACAGCAGTGCAGCACCGCCGCCAGCCTGCAGGGCCGTGCGCCGACGAAGGGACTCAGTCATGCTGGGATGCCAGTCGGCGGCGCGCCATGGTGCGCAAAGCGCCATAAACGATAAAGGTCAGCAGAAGGCCGGTGGCGATGCCCGCCAAGGCCAGCAGCAAGGGGTGGCTGTGCAGGTGGAACCACAGGCGTTGCCACCATGGCAGGTCGCCCACGTAGTACACAGGCTTGATGCGGAAACTTTCGATGGCGTCGCCGCGCATCAAGCCCAGATCTCCGCGCAGGCTCTTGATCTTGCCCGCATCGTTCAGGCTCTGGCTCAGCAGCCCCATGGCTTCCTTGTCGGTGGCGGTGAGCGCCACCACGCTGCGCCCACTGTGCAAGGGCGATTCAAAACCGGTGACGGCAGCCAGCGGCCCTGTGCCTTGCAGCACGGCTTGCCCGCCGGACGCGGAGAGGCGGTGTTCGGACTCCAGGTTGAACAGCTCAATGAATGATCCCAGGGCCCGCTCCAGGGGCTGGACGGACCGTGCGCCAGCGGCCAGCAGCGCCGGCAGATGGTTCTTCCATTGCTCCAGCAAACCATCGGCGTCGGCCTGCGACACGATCAGGATGTCCGTGTCGCCCGCCTTGTTGGCGTCTGCGGCGCGCAGCAACTGAAAGCGGGTACCTGGATAACCGGTCGATGCACTCATGCGGCCCACGGAGGTCAGGAAGACCTCGATGTCTGCGGTGCTGGGCTGGTTGGGCAGGATGATGGACGTCTGGGCCAGGTCGGGCACCCGGGTGAACGGAAAGCCGCTGTTGGCATAGGCCGCCAGATTGGGCATGGCCAGGTAGTGGCGAAAACCCGTGAGGTCGATGGTGGACTGCGGATCGATGGCCGCAAACAGTTCGGTCGGCGGCGCGGACTTGCAGCGGCCCAGGTCGTTGGGGGGGATCTGGAACGCGAACTGCAACTGGTTGTCGCCGCCAATCATGAAGGCAGGAATCTTCAGGTCCGAACGGTTCTGGGCGTTCCCGTCATCGAACAGGGGCAACATCACCGTGTTCTTGCCGCTGGTGCGCTCGTCTCGCGACTGCAGTGGATAGGAC
>NZ_JBGFFF010000138.1:0-11746 GCF_056175785.1 Acidovorax sp. LjRoot204 | reverse complement strand
CCACAACCCCCTAAAATCGCGGGTTCCGCCTGAGAAAGCCGCTTTTCATGACGACCTCCGCCCGCAARCTCTTCGTYACCACCGCCCTGCCGTATGCCAACGGCAASTTCCAYATCGGCCACATSATGGAATACATCCAGGCCGACATCTGGGTGCGGTACCAAAGGATGCAGGGCAACGCGGTCAACTTTGTGGGAGCGGACGACACCCACGGTGCGCCCATCATGATTGCGGCCGAAAAGGCGGGCAAAACGCCCCAGCAGTTCGTGGCCGATATCGCTGCGGGCCGCAAGCAGTACCTCGATGGCTTTCACATCAGCTTTGACAACTGGCACAGCACCGATGCGCCCGAAAACCATGAACTGGCCCGCCAGATCTACCGCGACCTGCGCGACCGCGCCGATGGCAGCCTGATCGAAGTACGCACCATCGAGCAGTTCTTCGACCCCGAGAAGAACATGTTCCTGCCCGACCGCTACATCAAGGGCGAATGCCCCAAGTGCCACGCCAAGGACCAGTACGGCGACAACTGCGAGGTGTGCGGCRCSGTGTACGCGCCCACCGASCTSATCAAYCCCTWCTCGGCCCTGTCGGGYGCCAAGCCCGAGCTGAAGAATTCAGAGCACTTCTTCTTCAAGCTGTCGGACCCACGCTGCGTGGAGTTTCTGGAGAACTGGACGCAGGACGGCAAGCTGCAGCCCGAGGTGGCCAACAAGATCAAGGAGTGGTTCACCGTCCGCACCAACCCCGACGGCACCACCAGCGAAGGCCTGGGCGACTGGGACATCAGCCGCGACGCGCCCTACTTCGGCATCGAGATCCCCGACGCGCCAAGCAAATACTTCTACGTGTGGCTGGACGCGCCCGTGGGCTACCTCGCGTCGCTGAAGAACCTGCTGGAAAAGCGCGGCGAAAGCTACGACGCCTACATGGCCGACCCGGCGATGGAGCAGTACCACTTCATTGGCAAGGACATCGTCACCTTCCACACCCTGTTCTGGCCCGCCATGCTGCACTTCAGCGGCCGCAAGACGCCCAACAACGTGTTTGTGCACGGCTTTTTGACCGTGAACAACGGCGAGAAGATGAGCAAGAGCCGGGGCACGGGCCTGGACCCGCTGAAGTACCTGAGCCTGAACATGAATGCCGAATGGCTGCGCTACTACMTGGCGGCCAAGCTGAGCGCACGCAACGAAGACATCGACTTCAATGCCGAAGACTTCATGCTGCGTGTGAACAGCGATTTGATCGGCAAGTACGTGAACATTGCCAGCCGGGCGGCGGGCTTCTTGACCAAGCGCTTTGACGGCAAGCTGACCGACCAATTTGGCACCACGGGCGCGGCCCTGCTGGCCGAGGTGCGCGGCGCGGGCGACGCCATCGCGCAGATGTACGAAACGCGGGAATACAGCAAGGCCACGCGCGAGATCATGCTGCTGGCCGACAAGGTCAACGCCTATGTGGACCAGAACAAGCCCTGGGATCTGGCCAAGGACGCTGCCAACAACGAGGCGCTGCACCAGGTGTGCTCGGTGCTGGTCAACGCCTTTGCCACGCTCACCCGCTACCTGGCCCCCGTGCTGCCGGGCCTGGCCCAGGCGGTGCAAGGCTTTGTGGGCGTGAACATGCAGCAGTGGAACGTGGCAGGCGACGTGCAGGCCATCCAGCCCTACCAGCACCTGATGCAGCGCGTCACCCCCGAACAGCTTGAAGCACTGTTTGAGGCCCCAGCGCAAGCAGAGCAAGCGCCAGCAGCTACAGAAACCGTAGCATCCCCTGGTGGTGAAGAACTCGCCCCCACGATCACCATCGACGACTTCACCAAGATCGACCTGCGCATTGCGCTGATCGTGAACTGTGAGCCGGTCGAAGGCTCCACCAAGCTGCTGCGCCTGACGCTGGACGTGGGCGAAGGCCGTACGCGCAACGTGTTCAGCGGCATTGCCAGCGCTTACAAGCCCGAAGATCTGGTGGGCAAGCACACCGTGATGGTGGCCAACCTGGCGCCGCGCAAGATGAAGTTTGGCGTGAGCGAAGGCATGGTGCTGGCCGCCAGCCATGGCGACGAAAAGGCCAACCCCGGCATCTACGTGCTCAACCCCTGGCCCGGCGCCACGCCCGGCATGCGGGTGCGGTAAGGCGTGCAACGCTCATAGACAAAGCAACCGTCAAGGATGCCGAGGGGTGCTAAGCCCCTCGCCATCCGCCGATAGAGGAAGGGGCGGCATGTTGACTGCCGCCCTGAAGCAAGCTCTCAGTAAAGGTACACCGCGCCCGCGTTGGCGCTGCTTTCGTCCGACTGATTGCCCCCAATGCCAGTCGATCCACTGTCTTCGGTGGATGCCCCCACGGCCAGCGTAGTGCCGTCACCCGATATCGCCACACGTCCACCAAACCGGTCCCCAGCGCCCGTATTGGGTGCCTTCAGGTAGGCCTGTTGTGCCCAGGTGCCTGCGCTGCGGCGGAACACCAGCACAGCGCCCGCATCCGCAGCGGCGGTGTTGGCCTGGTCGCCATTGAATCCGCGCGCATTGCTGTCGTCGCGGTACGACGGCACGACCAGCGTGTTGCCGTCGCTGGACATCGCCAGGTTGTTGCCAAACCGGTGGGGGGTACGGGTGTTGGAAGCTTTCAAGTACGCCTGCGACTGCCAGACGCCACCTGCGCGAATGAACACAAACACCGCGCCAGAGTTGAGTGCCAGGGTGTTGCGCGGTGGCGGCACGACGAAGGTGCCTGTGTAGTTGCTGCTGTCTCCATCCATGCCAACCGCCAGCGTGTTGCCGTCGCCTGACAGGATGACCGACACACCGAAGCGGTCCTGCGCTTGGGGACTGGGGGCCTTCAGATAGGCCTGCTGCGACCATGCCCCCGCATTGCGCTGGAACACATAAGCCGCACCGGCATTGGTCAAGGTGTCGTCCGCAGGATCACTCGCCAGGGCGCTGCGCTCAAAGAACGCACCCACCGCCAGGGTGTCGCCCGCGCCAGACAGGCTGAGGTAGATGCCGAAGAAATCTCCCGCGCCTGCGTTGGCGGCCTTGAGGTAACTTTGCTGTGCCCAGCTGGTGCCCGTGCGGGCAAAGACGTAGGCGGCCCCGGACGCAGCATAGGCTGCATTGCCGTGTGTCCCGGTCAGGTCACCATCCTCGTTATAGGCCCCGACCGCCAGGGTGTTGCCGTCGTTCGAGAGGGCTACGAATGAACCGAAAAGATCGTCGGCATCCGCGTTGCTCGCCTTGATGAATGCCTGCTGCGACCAGACGGCGCCCGTGCGGGAATACACATAGACGGCGCCTGAGTTGCTGGCCAGGTTGTTGGTGGCGGGCATCGTCGCAAACGTGCCCTTCTGGTCGCTGCTCTCGCCATCCGCGCCGATGGCCAGCGTGTTGCCGTCGGCAGACAGCGCCACGGCATTGCCAAAATAATCGTTGGCCTCGCCGTTGGGGGCGGCAATGCGCGCCTGCTGCGACCACGTGGCGCCACTCTTCGTGAAGACGTACACCGCGCCGGTGTTGCCTCCCTCGCCATAGGCCCCCACGGCCAAGGTGGTGCCGTTGCTGGACAAGGCCACGCGGTTGCCAAAGCGGCCTTCGGCGGTGGTCGCCGAGGCTTTGAAGTACCCAATGGCGCGCACCATGTCGGCCGCTACAGACGTCGACGGGGCGCTGCAGCCACCCGCATTGCAGGCCTGCACGGTGTAGGTGRCATTCAGCCGCGGGTGCAGCAGCACTGGTACGGCATAAGTCAGCCCTGTGGTGGCGGTGGACCCGATCTGCACGGGTATCAGCGGGCCTGCGCCATCCGGGTCCTCGTACACCGTGTAGCTGGTTGCACCCGGCGCCGAAGTCCACGAAAAGATCAGCGCCTTCGTCCCGTAGCCAATGCCCAGGCCACCCGGCGCCGGAGGAGCTGGCGGCGGAGGGGGCGGTGGCGGAGGCGGCGTATAGATCGTGCTGCAAAGCACCCTCACCTGAGTGACTGGCGCCGCAGCGACTCCGGTGCCAGCTTCGACCGTACAGGCCTGATCCACAGGCTGCGCATACACCGTGACCGCATAGGCGCTGCCGTGAGACACCAGCGATGCAAACCGGAAAGCGCCGTTGTCAGTCAGCAGCAAATCTGCAGCGTCATTCAGCCGCAGCCTCAGCCCCCCCACCAGGCCCGTGACGGTCCCACCCACCACATAGGTGTTGGTGGTGCAGGTCACCAGGATGTTGGTGACCGGGCCCGTCACCACACCCGAGCCGTTTTCCACCACGCAGGTCTGCCCCACCGGCTGGGTGCGCACAACAATGTTGTAAGCCTGCCCCTGCGCAACGTTGGTGACGTAACTGCCGCTGGCCGTGATGCTCACTTCCGCACCCGTTCCGTTGGCGAGTACCAGCGTTCCCGTCAGCCCCGTCACCGTGCCCCCCACCGGATGCTGCACCACGGCGGGCGGTGGTGGGGGAGGCGGTGGCTCGGCAGAGTCCCCACCACCGCCGCCGCAAGCTGCCAGGGCGCCTGCCATGACCAGAGGCAACGCCCATGCCGCACCGGCAAGCCTCGCACGCAGGGCCTCGGCCATGGCAGAAAAATTTCGATACATCAAGGGTTCTCCGGGTCTGTGAACTGCATGGACACTTCAACCCCTCGGGAGGCACGAATAGGTCCGGCTCCCTCGTGCGCGTGCAGGCGGGGTGCCTGGAACTCTAGGGCGGGAGAACGCGCAAGCGCACCCCACTGAAGCAGGGTTGACGCAGAGAATGGAATGACCCCGTAGCGTTTGGCGGGACTCAGAACCCCGGGGTCGCGCTCAACCGACGAGACTGTCAGCCACCGCGCTGGCGGCGGTCTCGCTCAATGGCCCACGTAGCGCCCTGGCCGGTGGCTGATCCACAAGAACCCGCTCATCACCAGCACCGCCAGCACCGAATACGCCACACGGTCTACCGGCACCACCCACAGTGCGAGCAGCACGACGGTGCCATCGATCATCATCTGCACCTTGCCCGCACGCATGCCGTAGCGGCCTTGCAGGTACAGCGACACCACGGTGGCCCCGCCCAGGCTGGAGCGGTGGCGTGCCAGGAACAGGCAGCCCGTGCCCAGCAGCAACCCGCCCAGCAACGAGGCGAACAGCGGGTTCAGGTAGTCCACATGCATCACGTGCGGGAACAGCTCGGTCAGCAGCGACAGCAGGCCCACGCAGACAAAGGTCTTGATCGTGAACTCGCGCCCCATGCGCGTCCAGGCAAACCAGTAGAACGGCAGGTTGACCACAAAGAACAGCTTGCCGAACGAGATGCCGGTGACGTAGTGCAGCAAGAACGCCGCGCCCGCCGTGCCGCCCACCAGCAGCCCCGCCTGGTTGAACAGCATGAGCGCCATGGCCACAAACAGGGTGCCCGCAAACAGGGCCTGGGCGTCTTCAAAGGTGCCATGGCGCAGGGCGGATAGCGGCGGTGCGGCGTCGTGGGCGGGGGGCTGGGTATCGGGCATGGGCGTTCAGCGTTGGGGTGCGTGGCAAAGGCGCGGGGGCTTTCCGCCGGTGGAGTGCTGGGCACTTGGGGACAGCCCGGCGCGCGTCCAGCGTTCAATCTGCAAGATGAGAAGCAAGCAACGCGCCAGTGTGCGCAGGCGCCGCTACTTGCCGCCCTTGAACTCGGGCGCGTCCGTGTCCGCACCCGTCTGCGTGCGCAGCACAAACTGGTCGGGCCCATAGACCACCGTGAAGACCTTGGACTGGTTGGGAGCCTCCAGGTAGCGCCAGTCGGCCCAGGTCTCCTTTTTCAGCTCGTAGGGCGTGACCTTGGCGGGCTTGCCCAGCAGGCGGCGCACCTCGTCCATGCGCATGCCGGGCGACACACGCGCAAAGGTCTCGGGCGTAAGCACCTGGCGCAGCGCGGTCATGCGGCCGTCGGGGCCGATGGTGATCATGTAGTTGACCTGGCCGGCAGGCTGGCGGTTGTACTCGAAGGTGCGCGCGCCACCGGGCTCGTCCCACACGTTCTCGGGGGCGCCGAAGCGGTCTCGCACGTCGGCTTCGGTCGAAACGCCCTCCTTGAGTTCGCTGATGCGTTGCGGGTCGCAGGCGGCAAGCACCAGCAGGGAAAGGGTGGCGGCCGCCAGGGCAGCGGAGCGATATATCAAGCGCATAAATTCGTCCCGGTAAAATCTTGGACCTTCGGTGCATCACTGTGCCTGACGCGTTCCAAGAAAGAGTTCACAGTCCATGTCTATTTTCCGCCRCCCCGACTACCAATCCGACGCCACCCAGTTCATCAACCAGCTCAAGGCGAGCCGTCCCGAACTGGACCAGCAGCAACAAGCTGGCCGTGCCCTGCTGTGGGACAAGCAGGTGGACCGCAAGATCTGGGGCGAGTACCGCGACGCCCAGGTGGCCCAGAAGCCCTACGTATACCAGACCAACGCCGATTGAGCATCTTTTGAGCCGCAAGCGCAGGTATTTATTGCGCTGATAGCTCCTGATTCAATAGCAAACCATGACCACTGCGAACGCAGCCGAAGCGGCAGACTCGCCCGGCGCGCCCTCGCTGGACGCGGCGGGCATGCCCGTGGTGGTGGACCAGGTGGCCTTGGCGCGCCTGTACGGCGAGCCGCTGTTTGCGCTGCCGCAGGACCTGTACATCCCGCCCGACGCGCTCGAAGTCTTCCTCGAAGCCTTTGAAGGCCCGCTGGATTTGCTGCTGTACCTGATCCGCAAGCAGAACTTCAACATCCTCGACATCCCCATGGTGGGGGTGACCAAGCAGTACCTGGCGTATGTGGACGAGATCCGCAGCCGCAACCTSGARCTSGCGGCCGAGTATTTGCTGATGGCCGCSATGCTGATCGAGATCAAGTCGCGYATGCTGCTGCCGCCCAAGAAGSWGGCMGAMGGCGAAGARSCCGAAGACCCRCGCGCCGAGCTSGTGCGCCGCCTGCTCGARTACGAACAGATGAAGATGGCAGCCGCCCGCCTGGGGCAGATGCCGCAATATGGCCGCGACTTCCTCAAAGCCCAGGTCTACATCGAGCAAAGCCTGCAGCCGCGTTTTCCAGACGTGCATGTGGTGGAGTTGCAGGAGGCCTGGCGCGACATCCTCAAGCGCGCCAAGCTGGTACAGCACCACCGCATCACGCGCGAGGAACTGAGCGTGCGCGAATACATGAGCATGGTGCTCAAGACCCTGCAGGGCCGGCGTTTTGTGGAGTTTGAAGAACTCTTCGAGCCCGAAAAAGGCAGCACCGTGCTGGTGGTGACCTTCATTGCGCTGCTGGAGCTGGCCAAAGAGACGCTGATCGAGATCACGCAGGCCGAAGCGTTTGCGCCCATCTACGTGCGCCTGGCCTACACGCCGGCCTAGGGCCGCCTTCCACTGTTCACCGCCCTGGCCGGTGGCCGTGGCATTACCCCCTTCACACGCAAGCCATGGCATCCCACGACTTCGACGTYCTCATCGTMGGCAGCGGCCTYGCMGGCCTCTCGGCCGCSCTGCACCTGGCGCCCACGCAYCGCGTGGCCGTCATCACCAAGCGCACGCTGCAAGATGGATCGAGCGGCTGGGCCCAGGGCGGTATTGCCGCAGTGCTGGCCGACGACGACAGCTTTGCTGCCCACATTGAAGACACGCTGGTCGCCGGCGCAGGCCTGTGCGACCTGGCCACCACGCGCTTTGTGGTGGAGAACGCGCCCGCATCGATCGCCTGGCTTCGCCAGCTGGGCGTGCCCTTCACGCTCGAAGGCGACCAGCTGCACCTSACGCGCGAAGGCGGCCACAGCGCGCGCCGCATYGYSCAYGTGACCGACGCCACCGGCGCGGCCGTGCAGCGCACGCTGATCGACGTGGTGCGTGCCACGCCCGGCATCACGCTGTTCGAGCAGCACACGCTGGTGGACCTGATCACCTCGCGCAAGCTGGGCTTGCCGGGCCACCGCTGCCTGGGGCTGTACGCGCTCGACAGTGACACCGATGAGGTCGTCACCTTCCGCGCACCGCAGACCATCCTGGCCACGGGCGGCGCAGGCAAGGTGTACCTSTACACCACCAACCCCGACACCGCCACSGGCGACGGCATTGCCGCSGCYTGGCGCGCGGGCTGCCGSGTGGCGAACATGGAGTTCATCCAGTTCCACCCCACGGGCCTGTACCACCCACACGAAAAATCCTTCCTCATCAGTGAGGCCGTGCGTGGCGAAGGTGGACAACTCAAGCTGCCCCCCTCTGCCGGCGGCACGCGCTTCATGCTCGACCACGACCCGCGCGCCGAACTSGCSCCGCGCGACGTGGTGGCSCGCGCCATCGACTTCGAGATGAAGAARCACGGSCTSGAYTGCGTGCACCTSGACATCTCGCACCAGAGCCCCGCGTTTTTGCAAGAGCACTTTCCCAACATCCTGGCCCACTGCGCGTCGCTGGGCATCGACATCACGMRGGAGCCGATYCCCGTGGTGCCSRCCGCSCACTWCACCTGCGGCGGCGTGCTGASCGACCTGGCMGGCCGCACCGACCTGCCCGGCCTSTACGCCRTSGGCGARRYWGCYTGCACCGGSCTGCACGGCGCCAACCGCCTKGCSAGCAAYTCGCTGSTCGARTGCATGGTGTTTGCACGCGCCGCCGCGCAGGCCATCGCCGCAGCGCCGACCACAGAACTGCCCACCGTGCCCGCCTGGGACGACAGCCGCGTGACCGACGCGGATGAATCCGTCGTCATCTCCCACAACTGGGACGAGCTGCGCCGCTTCATGTGGGACTACGTSGGCATCGTGCGCACYAACAAGCGCCTGGAGCGCGCSRSSCACCGCATYGCGMTGCTGCAGGSCGAGATCCAGGAGTTCTACGCGMACTTCCACGTCACGCGCGACCTGCTSGARCTGCGCAACCTGGTGCAGGTGGCCGASCTGATCGTGAAAAGCGCCCAACTGCGCCGCGAAAGCCGGGGCCTGCATTTCAGCCGCGACTACCCCGAGGTGGCAGCGCCTGCCGCCCCCACCATCCTCGTTCCGCCGGTGCCCCGATGACCTACAGCGTCAAAGAAATTTTCTACACCCTACAAGGCGAAGGCGGCCAGGCGGGCACGCCCGCCGTGTTCTGCCGCTTTGCAGGCTGCAACCTCTGGACGGGCCGCGAGCAGGACCGCGCGCAGGCCATCTGCCAGTTCTGCGACACCGACTTTGTGGGCACCGATGGCACGCTGGGCGGCAAGTTTGAGACAGCCGCCGCTTTGGCCGAGCTGATCGCTGCGCAATGGCCTGCTGGCGCTGGCCACCGCCTGGTGGTGCTGACGGGTGGCGAGCCGCTGCTTCAGGTCGATGCGGCGCTGATCGAAGCGCTGCATGCCCAGCAGTTCCGCATCGCCGTCGAAAGCAACGGCACGGTTGTCGCCCCCCAAGGCATCGACTGGCTGTGCATCAGCCCCAAGGCCGGTGCCCCGTGGGTGCAGCGCAGCGGGCAGGAGCTGAAACTGGTCTGGCCCCAGCCCGGCTTTGACCTGCAGGCGCTGGAGCAAGACACGCAGTTCACCCACCGCTTTCTGCAGCCCATGGACGGCCTGCTGCAGCGCCAGAACACTGCTGCCTGCATTGACGCCTGCCTGGCCCACCCTGCATGGCGATTGAGCCTGCAAACCCACAAGCTCACCGGCATCCGGTGACGCGGTTTTCTTTTCTGGTTCCCGTATGTTGTTCACCATCTCCCAGCGCTTTTTCTTCGACGCCGCCCACACCCTGCGCCGCGAGATCGAGGCCGAAGGCAGCCGTCGCGTACACGGCCACACCTACCACGCCGAAGTGTTCCTGACTGGCCCGCGCGACCCCGCCACCGGCATGGTGCTGGACCTGGGCTTGCTGCGCCAGGGCCTGGCTGTGGTGCGCGAGCAACTGGACCACCACATGCTCGACGAGGTGCCCGGCCTGGGCACACCCACGCTGGAGAACCTGTGCCTGTTCATCGCCCAGGCACTGCCCGCCGACCTGCGCGCCAGCCTGAGCCGCGTGCGCGTATGGCGCGAGGCGCTGGGCGATAGCTGCGCGCTGGACTTTCCACCGCCCTGACCGGCCATGGCCCTGCCACCGGCAGGCCACCCCCCAAAAGTTCACAGACTTCACCCAAGGAAGCCCGATGTTCCGCACCCTGCTCAAATCCAAGATCCACCGCGTGGCCGTGACCCAGTGCGAGCTGCACTACGAAGGCTCCTGCGCCATCGACGAAGACCTGCTGGATGCCGCCAACATCGCCGAGAACGAGCAGATCCATATCTGGAACATCAACAACGGCGAGCGCTTCATCACCTACGCCATCAAGGGCCAGCGCGGCAGCGGCATGATCTCGGTGAATGGCTCGGCCGCACGCCGTGCTGCAGTGGGCGATCTCATCATCATTGCGGCCTTCGCCCAGGTGCACGAAGACCAGGTGGCCGCGCACCAGCCGCAACTGGTGTTTGTGGACGACCACAACCGCCAGACGGAACTGCGCCACGCAGTGCCCATGCAGGCCCTGTAACGATGGCACCGACCCATGACGCTCTGGTGGCCCGCAGCCTGGCTGCCGTCTGGCACCCGTGCACCCAGATGAAGCGGCACGAGGCCCAGCCCCCCGTAGCGATTGCCCGCGCGCAGGGCCCGTGGCTCTACGGCACCGATGGGAAGCGCTACCTGGACGGCATCAGCTCCTGGTGGGTCAACCTGTTCGGCCACAGCCACCCACACATCCAGGCCGCGCTGGTGGACCAGCTGGGCCAGCTGGACCATGTGATGCTGGCGGGCTTCACTCACGCGCCCGTGGTGGAGCTGTCCGAGCGCCTGGCCGCCCTCACCGGCCTGGGCCACGCGTTCTACGGCAGCGATGGTGCCGCCGCCACCGAGATCGCCCTGAAGATGAGCGCGCACTATTGGCGCAACACCGGTCGCCCTGCCAAGAGCCGCTTTGTGGGCCTGGCCGGTGGCTACCACGGCGAAACCGTGGGCGCGCTGGCCGTGACCGACATTGCGATCTTTCGCGAGGCCTACGCGCCCCTGGTGCGCCTGGCTGACACCGTGCCCAGCCCCGATGCACGCGGCRCAGGCCCCGGCGAGACAGCCCAGGACGTGGCCCGACGTGCCGCTGCGGCGCTGGAGGCTTGGTTGCAGGAGCACCACGCCACCACCGCCGCGCTGATCGTGGAGCCCCTGGTGCAATGCGCAGCGGGCATGGCGATGCACGACCCCGAATACCTGCGCCTGGCGCGTGCGCTGTGCAACCGCTACGAGGTGCACCTGGTGGTAGACGAAATCGCCGTGGGCTTTGGCCGCACGGGCACCATGTTCGCCTACCAGCAGGCCGGAATCCGGCCGGATTTCATTTGCCTGTCCAAAGGCCTCACGGGCGGCACACTGCCGCTGTCGGCCGTGCTCACCACCGATGCGGTGTACGCCGCGTTCTACGACGACGATGTGGCGCGGGGCTTTCTGCATTCGCACTCCTACACCGGCAACCCGCTGGCCTGCCGCGCAGCGCTGGCCACGCTGGAGTTGTTTGAACAGTTGGATGTGCTGAAAACCAACAAGGCACTGGCGCAGCGTATCGATGTGGCCTGTGCACCCCTCACGCAGCACCCGCGTGTGCAGCATGCACGCCATCTTGGAATGATCTGGGCCTGGGATGTAGACACTACCCTGCCCGACTTTTCGCGCCGTTACCACCAGCACGCCATGGCACGCGGATTGGTACTGCGACCCATTGGCAAAACGCTGTACGCCATGCAGCCCTTTGCGCTCGACGAC
>NZ_JBGFFF010000137.1:0-11844 GCF_056175785.1 Acidovorax sp. LjRoot204 | reverse complement strand
GACCATCATCATGCTGGTGGTGCTGGCGCTGATCGACGTGGTCATGATCTCCAACCTGCTGATCATGGTGATCGTCGGCGGCTACGAGACCTTTGTCTCGCGCCTGCACCTCGAAGACCACCCCGACCAGCCCGAGTGGCTGAGCCATGTGAACGCCTCGGTGCTCAAGGTCAAGCTGGCCACCGCCATCATAGGCATCAGCTCCATCCACCTGCTCAAGACCTTCATCAACGCCGCCAACTACGACCTCAAGGTGCTGATGTGGCAAACCATCATCCATGTGGTGTTCCTGCTCAGCGCCCTGGCCATTGCGCTGACCGACCGGCTGATGTCGCACTCGTCGGACCGCCACTGAGCACGGCGACGGTCCCCACGCTCCCCGGCAACGCCGGGGGAGCCCCCGGGACCAGCATATCAGTCAAAAGTGCCGGTAGCGCCGGTTGCGTATGCGCTGGCAGCTATCAAATTTGAAGTAAGCACCCTTCGGTATTCAGCGCCCTGGGCGCTCCCAGATTTCTCCTCAATCGGTAGGCACAGTGCGGTGCAGACCCACCCGAAGGAGAAATCCATGCCCCCTCTGTCCTCTCTCTCCCCGACCGCAGCCGCGGCGCAAGCACCCGCTGCGGCAGCCTCCCCGTCCACACACACCGCCACCAGCCGCCGCCTGGCATTGAGCGCGCTCGGCTCGCTGGGCGTCGCCTCCCTGTGGGGCTGCGGCGGCGGCAGTGACAGCACCAGCACCGACTCTGGCAGCAGCACGGACTCCGGGTCTGGCACCGGCAGCGGTACCGGATCGGGCACTGGCACCGGAACAGGCACCGGCACAACCACCACCTGCTCCGTCGTCCCCGAGGAGACCGCAGGGCCCTACCCTGCCGACGGCTCCACGGCCAGCAACAACACCTACAACGTGCTCGCGCTCAGCGGCATCGTGCGCTCGGACATCCGCAGTTCGGTGGGATCGTCCACCCAGGTCAGCGGCGTGCCGCTGTCCATCACCATCACGCTGACGAACACCAGTGCCAGCTGCGCGGCGCTGTCGGGCTACGCCATCTACCTGTGGCACTGCACGCAAGACGGCAACTACTCGGTCTACACCTCCAACAACATCGCCGACAACTACCTGCGCGGCGTGCAGGCCACGGACGCCAACGGCACCGTGACCTTCACCACCATCGTTCCGGGCTGCTATGCGGGCCGCATGCCGCACATGCACCTGGAGATCTACCCCACGCTGGCATCGGCCACCAAGGCCGCGAACAAGATCAAGACCACGCAACTAGCCTTCCCCACCGCACTGCTCAGCAGCATCTACAGCAGCAATTCGGGCTACAGCGCCAGCGTGCGCAACCTGGCCTCCATGTCGTTTGCCACGGACAACGTCTTCAGCGATGGCACCACGCTGGAGATGACCACCATGCAGGCCAACACCGGCGGCGGCTACTCCGCCAGCATCACGATCTCGATCGCGGTCTGAGCCCCTCGTTGCTTCCATTCACCCTGTTGTTTCGATCACCAGAAAGACGCCCGATGTTCAAGATCCACACCCTTTTGGCCGCACTGGCCCTGGCATCCATCGCCGCAGCGTTCCCCAGCCACGCCCAGCCATCCCGCGGCACGCCGCCCGCCCCGCCACCCGAGGCCTACGCCGCCTGCAAGGGCAAGACCGAAGGCGCCTCCGTCACACTGACCATGCCCGACGGCAAGAGCCTCGCAGGCACTTGCCGCACAATGGACGGCACCCTGGTGGCCATGCCCGCTGGCGGGCCCGGTGGCCCCGGCGCAGGTGGCCCGCCCCCCGCCCGCTGACCCACCATGCCGCCCCTGCGCTCCCTCGTCCCCGTGCCCCATCTGACGCTGCACCGCAAAGCCTTCATCGCCCTGGCCGCCCTGCTGCTGGCGCTGTTGCTGATCTTTGTGGGGTTCTCGCGCCTGGGCCTGCAGCGGGGCCTCGGGCCGTATGTGGCCGAGATCGAGCTGGCCCGCATGGACTGGCTGGCCGAGCGCCTGCAGGCCCACCACACCCAGGCAGGCGGCTGGGACAGCCTGCGCGGGCAGTCGTCCCTGTGGGGACGGCTGACCCACCCGGGCGGCGGTCCACGCGGGCCGGGTGGCGCCCGCCCCCCCAGCGGCTCGCCGCCCGGCCTCCCGTCGGAGCCTCCTGGCACGGCCGCCCCCCCTCCTTCCAATGCCAGTGACAGTGGCCGTGGCGCTGACCTTGGCAACAGCCCGCCCCCACCCCCACCCGGCGACCTGCGGCCCCTGGACCGGGGCCCAGCGCCACCCCAGCGCCACCCGGATGACATCTACCCCCGCCTGGGCCTGCTCGATGCACAAGATCAGCTGGTCGCAGGCACACCGCCCCAGCCGGGGGGCGCACGCCTGGCGTTGCGTGGCGCCGGCGGCCAGACCATCGGGCACCTGGTGCTGGCGCCCCCGCAGGGCGTGCGCAGCGAGGCCGACCAGGCCTTTCTGGCCCAGCACCTGGGCTTTGTGGCGTGGACGGGCCTGGTCGGCCTGGCGCTGGCGCTGGTCCTGTCGGGCTGGCTGGCACGGCGCTGGCTGGCGCCGGTCGAGGCCCTGGCCACCGGCGCACGCGGCATTGCGCAGGGTCACCTGCACACCCGCGTGCCCGTGCACGGCAATGACGAACTGGCCCAGCTGGCCCGAACCTTCAACACCATGGCCGAACAGCTGGGCAGCATCGAAGCCAGCCGCCGCCAATGGCTGGGCGACGTGGCCCACGAGCTGCGCACGCCCCTGGCCGCCATGCGCGCCGAGATCGAGGCTGTGCAGGATGGCATCCGCCCCTTTGACGACAAGACCGCGCTGCGCCTGCACCGACAGGTGATGCGCCTGATCCAGCTGGTGGGCGACCTGCGCGCCAGCCTGGATGCGGTGGGCACCAGCGCACCCTCGGCCCAGGTGCCCGTGCACCCGCTGTCGCTGCTGAACGAAGCGCTGACCTCCATGCGCCCCCGCCTGGCGCAGGCGGGCATCGATGTGGACACCGGCGGCCTGGATGCCCTGGCCGCACCAGGCGCCGCCCAGCCGGCCCCCCTGGTGCGCGGCGACGCGCAGCAGCTGCACCAGGTGTTTTTGAACCTGCTGGAAAACAGCCTGCGCTACACCGACGCGGGCGGCCTGCTGCGCATTGCGGCGCGCCTGCTGCCACCGGCCGATGGAGACCCCCAGCTGCAGGTGCAGCTGGACGACAGTGCGCCCGGCGTGCCCGCGCACGAGCTGCCCCGTATCTTTGAGCGCCTGTACCGCGCAGAAACCTCGCGCAACCGCGACCACGGCGGATCAGGCCTGGGCCTGGCGATCTGCCGCGCCATCGTGCTTGCCCACGGCGGCACGCTGACGGCCGAGGCATCGCCCCTGGGCGGGCTGCGCATCACACTGAACTTGCCCCTTCTGGACAACCCGGCACCATGAGCCCACGCATCCTTGTCGTCGAAGACGAACCCGACATCGCCGCCATCGTGGTGGATTACCTGCGCCACGCGGGCTATGCGGTGGAGCACCAGGCCGAGGGCCGCGCCGCGCTGGCGAGCATGCTCACCACGCCGCCCGACCTCACGCTGCTGGACATCATGCTGCCCGGCATCGACGGGCTGGAGATATTGCGCCAGGCGCGGCGCCACACGCAGCACCCCATCATCATGCTCACCGCCAGGGTGGAAGAGGTGGACCGCCTCATCGGGCTGGAGCTGGGCGCCGACGACTACATCTGCAAGCCGTTTTCGCCGCGCGAGGTGGTGGCCCGTGTCAAGGCCGTGCTGCGCCGCACCGCCGCAGCGCAGGAGGTTTCCTCCGCCAGCACACCACTTGCCGCCTTGATGCTGGACGAGTCGCACTGGCAGGCCATGCTGCATGGCACGCCGCTGGGCCTCACGCGGCGCGAGTTCAAGCTGCTGCAGGTGCTGGCGCGCCAGCGGGGCCGCATCTTCTCGCGCGCCCAGCTGCTCGACCAGGCCTATGATGACACGCTGGACGTGAACGAGCGCGCMRTCGACRGSCACATCAAGAACCTGCGCARGAAGCTCAAAGCCGCCAGCACGGACGGCAGCGACTGGATCCGCTCGGTGTATGGCGTAGGCTTTGCGCTGGACCCGAACCACGAGGGCCCGCCAGCGGCCTGACGGGCAGGCTGCCAGCGACACCCCCGGGGCCGACAACTATCAATTTAATAGCTACCCAGGCATGTAGTACTAGCGCTACCGGCGCATTTGACTCAAAAACGCCACGGTAACCCCCCAAACAGCCCTGCAGACTCAGCGCCCCACCATCTGCGCAGGCACCACCCACTGGTCAAACTGCTCGCCCGTCAAATGCCCCGAGGCCACGGCGGCGGCGCGCAGGCTGCTGCCCTCCTTGTGCGCCTTCTTGGCAATGAAGGCGGCCTTGTCGTAGCCGATGTGGGGGTTGAGTGCCGTCACCAGCATCAGCGACTGCTCCACCAGGTCGTTGATGCGCGCCTGGTTGGGCTCGATGCCCACGGCGCAGTGCTCGTTGAAGCTAGCCATGCCATCGGCCAGCAAGCGCACGCTCTGCAGGAAGTTGTGGATCACCATCGGGCGGAACACGTTCAGCTCGAAGTTGCCCGAGGCCCCGCCGATGTTGATGGCCACGTCGTTGCCCAGCACCTGCGCGCACAGCATGGTCAGCGCCTCGCACTGCGTRGGGTTGACCTTGCCCGGCATGATGGACGAGCCCGGCTCGTTCTCGGGGATGGTGATCTCGCCCAGCCCACTGCGCGGGCCGCTGGCCAGCCAGCGCACGTCGTTGGCAATCTTCATCAGGCTGGCCGCCAGGGTCTTGAGCGCGCCATGGGCATGCACCAGCGCATCACAACTGGCCAGGGCCTCGAACTTGTTGGGGGCGGTGACCAACGGCAGGCCGGTCAGGTCGGCCAGCTCCTTGGCCACTGCCTGCGCATAACCGGCGGGCGCATTGAGCCCCGTGCCCACCGCCGTGCCACCCAAGGCCAGCTCGCCCAGGTGGGGCAGCGCGGCGCGCACATGCTGCTCGCCATGCKSCAGYTGCGCCACSCASCCCGAGATCTCCTGGCCGAGCGTGAGGGGMGTGGCGTCCTGCAGGTGSGTGCGGCCGATCTTCACAATGCTGTCGAACGCCTTCGCCTTGGCCGCCAGCGTGGTGCGCAGGCCGTGCAGCGCGGGCAGCAGGCGGTGCATCAGCGCGTCCACCGCCGCGAGGTGCATGGCGGTGGGGAACACGTCGTTGCTCGACTGGCTCTTGTTCACCTCGTCGTTGGGATGCACCAGGCGCGCTTCGCCGCGCGGGCCACCCAGCAGCTCGCTCGCCCGGTTGGCCAGCACCTCGTTCATGTTCATGTTGGTCTGCGTGCCCGATCCGGTCTGCCACACCACCAGCGGAAACTCCTGCAGGTGACCACCTTCGATCACCTCGTCTGCTGCCGCCACGATGGCCGTGGTCTTGGCCGCATCGAGCAGGCCCAACGCGTTGTTCACATAGGCGCTGGCCCGCTTGACCTGGGCCAGCGCCCGGATCAGCTCCGGCGCCATGCGCTCGCCCGAGATGGCGAAGTGGTGCAGCGAGCGCTGTGTCTGCGCCCCCCACAGGCGCTGGGCAGGCACATCGATGGGGCCGAAGGTGTCTTTTTCGGTACGGTATGCGGTCGCGTCGGGGGTAGAGGTCTTCACGGTGGGGCCTTGCGCGCTCGGTGAGCGGATGGGAATGAATGAAACACCAGCCCGCAGCATACCCACCGAAGGCCATGGCGCGCTACCACCCCCCATCGCCCCTGACAGGCCCGCGCAAGCCCGCCGGGAGATAATTCGGGGTTCGCGTTTTCCCTAAAACCCCCACCGCCATGACCACGACGACCATTCGCCAAGAAGACCTGATCGAATCCATTGCCGGCGCACTGCAGTACATCAGCTACTACCACCCCRCCGACTACATCGCCCACCTGGCCCGCGCCTACGAGCGCGAGMAGAGTCCGGCGGCCAAGGAYGCGATCGCCCAGATCCTGACCAACAGCAAGATGAGCGCCACSGGCCASCGCCCSATCTGCCAGGACACCGGCATCGTCAACGTGTTCCTSAARGTGGGCATGGACGTGCGCTGGGRMGGCTTCACGGGCWSSCTGGACGACGCCRTCAACGAAGGCGTGCGCCGYGGCTACAACCACCCCGACAACACGCTGCGCGCCTCGGTCGTGGCYGATCCGCAGTTCGMCCGCAAGAACACCAAGGACAACACSCCYGCSGTGATCTTCACCGAGATCGTKCCSGGCAACACCGTSGASRTSACSGTSGCRGCCAAGGGCGGCGGCWSSGAGAACAAGWSCAAGMTSKWSATGCTSAACCCCGGCGACARCGTGGTSGACTGGGTGCTCAAGACCGTGCCCACCATGGGCGCCGGCTGGTGCCCGCCCGGCATGCTGGGCATCGGCATTGGCGGTACGGCCGARAAGGCCGYGCTSATGGCCAAGGAAAGCCTGATGGACGACCTSGACATGYACGARCTGCAGGCCAAGGCCGAAGCCGCCAAGACCGGCGGCCCCGCGCTCGACAAGGTTGAAGAGCTGCGCCTGGAGCTGTTTGAAAAGGTCAACGCGCTGGGCATTGGCGCGCAAGGCCTGGGYGGCCTGRCCACSGTGCTGGACRTCAAGATCAAGATGTACCCCACRCACGCGGCCAGYAAGCCSRTKGCGATGATCCCCAACTGCGCSGCCACRCGCCAYGCGCACTTCGTSATGGACGGCTCGGGCCCCGTGTACCTCACGCCCCCCAGCCTGGACCTGTGGCCCAACGTGAACTGGGCGCCCGACTACAACAAGAGCAAGAAGGTCAACCTCGACACCCTGACCAAGGAAGAAGTGGCCAGCTGGAAGCCCGGCGACACGCTGCTGCTCAACGGCAAGATGCTGACCGGCCGCGATGCTGCGCACAAGCGCATCCAGGACATGCTGGCCAAGGGCGAGAAGCTGCCTGTGGACTTCACCAACCGCGTCATCTACTACGTGGGCCCTGTGGACCCCGTCAAGGGCGAAGCCGTGGGCCCTGCAGGCCCCACCACCGCCACGCGCATGGACGGCTTCACCGAGATGATGCTGGCCCAGACCGGCCTGATCGCCATGGTGGGCAAGGCCGAGCGCGGCCCGGTCGCCATCGAGGCCATCAAGAAGCACCAGAGCGCCTACCTGATGGCCGTGGGCGGCGCCGCCTACCTGGTSWSCAAGGCSATCAAGACCGCCAAGGTSGTGGGCTTYGARGACCTGGGCATGGAAGCCATCTAYGAATTCGACGTGGTSGACATGCCCGTGACSGTGGCSGTSGAYGCCGGYGGCACCAGCGCSCACATCACSGGCCCGGCCGAGTGGCARAAGCGCATCGCCTCGGGCGAGTTCAAGGGCATCGGCGTCGCCGCAGCCTGATGCGCGTGGGTGTGGCTGGGCCCGCGAGGTGGCCGCCACACCACAAGGTGCAATGACAAGGAACCGCCTTCGGGCGGTTTTTTTGTGGCCACCCCGACGCACATCCCTGCATCCGCTTCGGCAAAAATACGGGCTCGACCCGACTCCTCTTCTTCGGCGTTTGCCGCCCCCACCATGCTTTTGAACCACGGGTTCGCGCAGACCCTTCGACAGCCCCTCTACTCCCTGCTGCTGGCCACGCTGATCGGCGCCCTGCCCCTGTCCGCCAGCGCCAACCCGCCCATGGTTCCGCAGCGCGACGCACAGACCGCCTTTGGCGGTGCACTGCCCGCCCGCGACGCCGCGCTGCTGGACGCCAGCCTCGCATCCCACATCGAACGCCAACAGCTGCTGAACAGCCAGCACCTGGCAGGCAGCCAACTGCGCACGCTGGACTTTTTCAACAAGACCTTCACCGTGCTCCGTGGCGGCAAGCGCACGGTGTTCGATGCGGAGCTGCTGGGCACGTGGTGGCCCGAAAGCCGGCGCTGGGCATGGGAGGCCGTTGAACGCGTGCCCGACCTGAAAGACCCGAAGCGCAAATCGTTCGCCACGGGCAGCGCGCTCACACGCCTGTATGGGCGCGAGCACGGCATCGACATCCTGCAGACCGATACCGCGCAATTGGCGAGCGAAGAGGCTGCCTGGTATCTGTGCGCGTTTGCCGCACAACTCAACCAGGCCACCGGCGTGCTGGTGAGCATCGGCAGCGAGCTGGTCGCCGGGGGCCAAGAGGGTCAAAAGGCCGTGGTCAAACGCTACTACCTGCTGTCGCACCCGAAGGTCGCAGAAGCAACGCCCAGTGGCAACGGCAAGGCCAAAGCATCCGCACGCTAGTCGATCCGCCCCCCGTGCTCCATGGCGCCGCCGGTCATCGCCCAGCCCCGGGCTTGATCGCACAGCCAGAGTTTTTACACACTCCGCAACAGAACGCAGCGCACACAGCCTGGAGCTGCGGTTTTCCTACAATCCAGCCTTTTGTCCAACCATGGGCTCCCTGATGCAGTCGGCCTCTTCTCCTATCGGTGTATTTGACAGCGGCGTCGGGGGGCTGAGCGTGCTGCGCGCCCTGTTGGCCGCCATGCCCCACGAGCGCTTCGTGTACCTGGCCGACAGCGGCCACGCCCCCTACGGCGAGCGTGGCGACGCCTATGTGGCCGCCCGCACCCATGCCATCACCCAGTACCTGTGCGAGCAGCACCACATCAAGGCCCTGGTGGTGGCGTGTAACACGGCCACTGCGGCTGCCATTCATGAGGTGCGAAGCAGCCACCCGGAGTTGCCCCTCGTGGGGCTGGAGCCGGCCGTCAAGCCCGCTCTTGCAGTGACAAAAACAGGGCATGTGGGTGTCATCGGCACGCGGGGCACATTGACCAGCGCCAAGTTCGGCAAGCTCATGGCCTCACTGGCCGATCAAGCCCACTTTGTAGTGCAGCCCTGCGATGGTCTGGCGCACGCCATCGAGCGCAGCGTGGCCCTGCCACCTGCCGCCCCCGGCAGTCCTGTCGGTGCCACGGAGACTGGCGCACTGTGCGAACGTTATCTTCAGGCGATGGGCAGTTTTGGTACAGGCCCTGGGCAGATGGACACCCTGGTGCTGGGCTGCACCCACTACATCTTTGTGGCCCACGAGTTGCGCGCACTGGTGGGGCCTGACGTCCAGTTCATTGAGACTGGAGAGCCCGTGGCGCGCCAGACGCGGCGGCTGCTGGAGACCGCAGGTCTGCTCGCTGTGCCCGAGCCATCCAAACCATGCAATCAACCGCCGCCCCTCCAAAGCAACCCATCGGTGCAATTGCTCACCACGGGGCCGGTGTCCATGCTGGAGGCAGCAGCCCAGCGGTGGCTGGACCTGCCCCCCAGCCAGTGCCGGAGCGTTTCAGTTCCCTGATTCAGCCTCTATCTGCTTCTGGTGCATGATCCATATGTACCAGTCGCTATCATTTATGAAGCAACTGGGTGTGACGGCTCTGAGTCTTCAGGACGCGTCGCTGCCCCAGAGCCGGGTACCTGCCTGCTCCACATGGGTGAGGTACAGGCGCAGGTCGAACTCGTACTGGTGGTACTGCGGCTCCATGTGGGTGCAGAGCTGGTAGAAGGCTTTGTCGTGGTCCTTCTCGCGCAGGTGGGCCAGCTCGTGGACAACGATCATGCGCAGGAACTCTTCGGGCGCCTGCTTGAACATCGCGGCAATGCGAATCTCATGCTTGGCCGCCAGCCGGTTGCCCTGCACACGCGACACCGCCGTGTGCAAGCCCAGCGCGTGGCGCACCACGTGGATCTTGTTGTCGAACAGCACCTTGTTGACCGTGCCCGCATTGCGCAGGTAGCGTGCCTTGAGCTCCTGCGCATAGTCGTAGAGCGCCCTGTCGCTGCGCACGGCGTGCGCCTGCGGATACTTGCGCTGCAGAACCGCCCCGAGCTTTCCCTGTGCCAGCAGATCGCGCGCCTGGTCCTGCAACGAAGCGGGGTAAGAACGCAGGTACGGAAGATCAGTGCTCATGGGCAACAAGGTAGCGACGCGCAGGGTATGGAGTGGCGCAACCACACAGAGGCATCGAAGCGTTTGGAGAATTGACCCAATGCCTGGGAGATATCTGAGGGCGATGCACGGAATGGCGCGCACCACCACTCAGCGCAGCACGCCCACGCAGGTCAGTGCAAGTGGCGCGGACGACGGCCACCACCACCGCCGTGCCCACCACCTGGGCCTCCGGGGCCACGCGGGGGCTTGCCGATCTCCAGGGAGTTCACCAGGGCATCAAAACGCTGGCTGAACAGCTTGTCGATCTCTGCGACCACGCCCCCTAACTCGGCGCCATCAAAGTGGCGCTCCATCATGTTCACCACGTCTTGCACCAGCAGATCACGCTGCACCTGCATGATGGCAGCGGGCGTGGGGCCGACGAAAAGCATCACGAAGTCATCGCGCGACTCGGCGCCCTGCTCATCTTCGTCTTCATCAAAGTCGGTGTCGTAGAAGGTGACCTCGATGGCCGCGCCTTGCTCCGCCAGCTCATTGAGGCTCATGCACATCTCGTCGAGCGACTGGCGGAAATCCTCGTCACCCCGTACCGTCCAGCACATCTGCAGCAAATGCTCCTGCGCGTCGTACTTGATGCCAGGTTCTTCCTCATAAGCACTGGCCGCGCCATCGGCCAGCGAACGGGCTCCAGCGTACTTCCACAGGGGTTTGAGCGCCTCCTGGAGCTGGTCAAAACTGACATCAGCACGCAAGAGAACCTGTCCGTGGACGTGGATTTCGAAGGGAGCGTTGTAACTTGACATGATTGAATCCTAGAGCCTGTTCAATGTTCTTTTGGAATTCGCATTGGAGTGCAATCGGGATGAGTGGATGCTTCGGATGCGCCGCATGGGCTAGTGCCCATGCAAGCAGCCGGGGCTTCCAATCGCCCGATTTCACTCCAACCCTTCGGGCAAGTGCCTTACCGGGCGGTCTGCTGCGTTGCGGCGCTTGTGGATAGCCGGGCTATCCACTGCACACCGCGCCTTGCATCTCATCCCGGCAAGGCACTTGTGCGACTCCAAAAAAACATTGAACAGGCTCTTCGTGGTGCCCCGAGCCGGGGTCGAACCGGCACGCCCCTTTTCAGGAAAGCGGCGGATTTTAAGTCCGCAGTGTCTACCAATTTCACCATCGGGGCGCCGGCTGCTGAGCGCATACCTGCGTTGCAGCGTAACCCGGGCAGCGCGTGCGCGCAATGCCCTGTCGCATCTCTGGTCGGGACCGCTGTTTGACAACAGCACGCTCCGAACCGCCAAGAAAAAAGGGAAGCCTAAGCTTCCCTTTTCAAATATGGAGCGGGAAAAGAGTCTCGAACTCTCGACCTCAACCTTGGCAAGGTTGCGCTCTACCAACTGAGCTATTCCCGCATTTTCTGATTTCTCTAACGTTTCCGTTAGTGCTTATCAGCAAGCCTCAAATTATATAACTATTTTTGACCGTATTCGATTGCAAGCCAAAAAATTTCCATCCAACTACCATCCATCGACACAATCCCTGCGAACGTCTCGGCCCAGAGGCTTTGATCGCTACACTGCTGCAGACCATATCTGGAGGCGCGGTCCGGAGTCGAACCGGACTAACCGGATTTGCAATCCGGGGCATAACCGCTTTGCTACCGCGCCAGGAACTCTCATTCCTCTGACAAAAAAGGGAAGCAATTGCTTCCCTTTTTGTGGAAATTGGAGCGGGAAAAGAGTCTCGAACTCTCGACCTCAACCTTGGCAAGGTTGCGCTCTACCAACTGAGCTATTCCCGCATTTTCTGATTTCTCTAACGTTTCCGTTAGTGCTTATCAGCAAGCCTCAAATTATATAACTATTTTTGACCGTATTCGATTGCAAGCCAAAAAATT
>NZ_JBGFFF010000136.1:0-11976 GCF_056175785.1 Acidovorax sp. LjRoot204 | reverse complement strand
GCCCATCACTGCGCTTCCTGCTCCTGCAGCGCGCGCCACATCACCTTGCCACTGCCGCTCTTGGGCAGCGCCGGCACAAACTGAACGATGCGCGGCACTTTGTAGACGGCCATGTTCTCGCGGCACCAGTCGATGATCYGCTGCTCGGTCGTGTCCTTGTGSGTRGCGCGCAGCACCACCACCGCCTTGACTGTCTCGCCCCGGTAGCTGTCCTTGGCCGCGATGATGCAGGCCTCCTGAATCGCAGGGTGGCGGAACATCAACGCCTCGACCTCGGCCGGCCACACCTTGAAGCCGCTGGCATTGATCATGCGTTTGAGCCGGTCGGTCAGGAAGAAGTACCCATCCTCATCCATGCGCCCCAGGTCGCCCGAGCGGAAGAACCGTTTGCCCTCGAACTCGATGAAGGCTGACGCCGTGGCATCGGGCCGCTTCCAGTAGCCCTCGAACACCTGGGGGCCATGGATGATGATCTCGCCCTGTTCGCCCACGGGCAGCTCCTGCAGCGTGTCGGGGTCAATCACCCGCGCATCGGTGCTCATGAACGGAATGCCCAGGCACTGCTGCTTGGGGTGGTCCGGCGGGTTAGCGTGCGACGGAGCGGCCGTTTCGGTCAGGCCATAGCCCTCGGCATACCGCAGGCCATATTGCTCCAGAAGGCGCTGCGCCACGGCCTGCGGCATGGCCGCTCCGCCACCACCGATATAGGCCAGGCTGGAGAGGTCATAGCTGGCAAAGTTCGGGCTGCCCAGCAGGTCGATGACCATGGTGGGAATGTTGGTCCAGGTGGTGACCTGGTAGCGCGATATCRGGCGCCCGGCCAGGTCGCGGTCCCAGCGAGGCATGATGACCAGCGTGGCGCCGCAGTAAATCGACGTGTGCATCACGCTCACCATGCCGGTGATGTGGAACATGGGGACCACCGCCAGCGTCACATTGTCGGCAGACCCATTGCCCCACAGGCTGGCGGCCACCGTGTTGTGCATGATGCTTTTGTGCAGGTGCATGCAACCTTTGGGCAGCCCCGTGGTGCCACTGGTGTAGGGCAGCAGCGCCAGGTCGGCCGGGCCTACCAACAAAGCGGGGGGCGCATCAGTACAAGCCAGGGCATCTACCCAGGCGTGGGCTTGCCCGCCCTCCAGCGCCGGCAAGGGGTGGCGCGTGCCCAGCCAGTCCATCCACGCCTCGGGGGGCGCATCCATGCCGGTCACGGCCACGTCAAACGCATCCGAGAACTGCGTGACCACCAGATGCGCCAGCCGCTCGCCAGGGGCCAACGCATTGCTGGCCTTGGCCATCTCCGGGGCCAGATCACCGGTGGTGATSGCCACCTTGGYGTCRGGRTCGRYGATGTAGTGCTTGAGCTCCTCRGCCCGGTTCATSGGGTTGACSGGCACCACCACCGCATTRGCGCGCARGATSGCRAARTGRGCSAYYACCAGYTGCGGGCAGTTCTGCATGYMCAGCACCACGCGGTCGCCSCGCTKCACGCCCAGTTGCGCCAGCCGCGCAGCCAGGCGCTCCGCGCCTTCCATCAGTTGCCGGTAGCTGACCGCGGTGCCGAAAAACACCAACGCCGCCTTGTCGGGGTAGCGACGTGCATTGGTCGCCAGGTTGTCCCACAGCGGGGTGGCAGGCAGTGTGATGGCGTGGGGAAGGCGGCGGGGCCAGAACTTGTAGTGAGGGCGCATGGGGCAGACAGTCTCCTTTTGATCGCAAGCCTAGTTCGCAGCCCTCAGCACGACAATGGGGTGCCCCTCGGCAAGCGTCGCCAACGCGACCGCCCCCCCTGGGCCATCGATTCTGCCTCGCCTCCGCCTTATCACACCTTTGGCAATCTAAGCGCGAGTGAGCTCTCGCATTTTGTGATGCGCGTGAGTCACATTAATTCCGCAGATTCGTTTTGGATACGAAGTGTCACATTAAATCCGCAGATTCGTTTTGAACATGAAGTTCATCGTTGCGTTCGATCCTTAGAATGGCCTTGCATACAGGTAATAACCCTCTCTCCTTAAAGTAGAAAATTGCATAAGACAAGCCATATCTCCCTTGCCTCCATTCACGCTAGGCCAGCCTACGTTGAAGCTGTACTGAATCAGCTGACACATCGGAAGATTCCGCTGTTTTTTCGAGATGAGAGGCAAGTGGATAGTCGAGTTGTGCTCGAGGGCCTCACCCAAGGAACGCTGGGTTCTAATGTTTTCTACGAAGTGTTGCTAAAGGAAGCAATAACCCGGGTAGTCGGAATCGTGGCGGTCCAAAAACCCGCGACGAAGGAATCGCCAGCCTATATTTCCTTCTTGCTCATTGATGCAGACTTTCGCGGTCGCGGTCTGGGGCACGACGTTATTCTTCTTCTCGACAAGGAACTAGCCCAGTTTTCTGACACGATCTTGCTCCATGTTTCACCTCCCAGCCCCAGCCTGATTGCATTTTGGAAACGCAACGGTTTCGTCACGGTGGACGGTCTTCAGGAGATTGTGGGTGTAGATCAAACGAAACATACCGGCACACTGATGCAAAAACGGCTTCACACGACCGCTTCGCTCGAGCTACTGCACTAAATGGCGGTCCTTGTAGGTGAGACCAACCGTCTCACCGCCGGAGATAACTTCAGTCAACTATTGACCTGCGCCCACAACTTGTCCAGCCGCTTCACGCTGACCGGCTGGGGCGTGCGCAGCTCCTGCGCAAAGAAGCTCACGCGCAGTTCCTCCAGCAGCCAACGCAGCTCTTGCATGCGGGCATCCACCGCGCCCTTGCGCTCGGCGACCAGGCGCCAGTAGCGCTGCTCTTGCGGGCGCAGCTCGGCCAGCTTGGCGGCGTCGCGGGCGGGGTCGGCGCGGTATTTGTCCAGGCGCAGGGTGATGGCCTTGAGGTAGCGGGCGTAGTGCGCCAGTTGCGCCCAGGGGGCCACGGCAATGAAGTTCTTGGGGACCAGGCGTTGTAGCTGCTGCATGGCGTCCGCTGTCGCGTCGGGCGCGTTCTTCGTGTCTTTGATCTTGCGGGCGGCGGCTGCATATTCGGTGAGGATGGTGGCGGCCAGGCGGGCGACCTCGTTGGCGATCAGCGTGAGGCGGCCCCGGCCCTCTTCCACGCGGCGCTTGAAGGCGTATTCGTCGGTGGGCAGCGGGTCGAGCAAAAAGGCACGGTCCAGCGCCACGTCGATGATCTGGGTGCGCAGCTCTTCCTGCGTGCCGAGCGGCATATAGGCCACAGCCATCTTCTGCAGATCGGGGATGTTCTTTTCGAGGTACTTGAGGGCGTCCTTGATCTGCAGCGCAAACAGGCGGCGCAGGCCCGCGCGGTGCTTGGCGGCGGCCACCTCGGGTTCGTCGAAGACTTCGATGGTCACGGCGTCGCCACCGTCGATCAGGGCCGGAAAGCCGATCAGCGTCTGGCCGGCCTTCCTGATCTCCATGAGTTCGGGCAGCTCGCCGAATGTCCAGGTGGTGTAGCGCTGGCCTGCAGGGGTCGATGGTGCAGCGGGTGCGGAAAGCGTCGTGCCGCCTGGCTTGGCCGCTGGGCCTGGCCCGTTAACTCCTGATTTGATAGCACCCCGGGCATGATTCTCTAGCGCCTGCGGCGCTTTTTGCTTCAAATCCGCTGCATCGGCGGCTGTACTGCCCAATTTGAGCCCCGCCAGCGCCTGGAACGCGCCCCGCGCCTTGGCGCCCCACTCGGCCTTGAGTGCGCCCAGGTTGCGGCCATGCCCCAGCTGGCGGCCGTGCTCGTCCACCACACGGAAGTTCATGAACAAATGGGGGCTGAGCATGTCGAGCTTGAAGTCGGCRCGCTTSACGTCGAGCGAGGTTTCGTCGCGCACCTGCTTGAGCAGCACCTCGGTCAGGCCRCCGATGCCAAAGCGCTCGGGTGCGCCCAGCAGCTCGGCCAGGCGCGTGGCGCTGTCGGGCAGCGGCACAAAGCGGCTGCGCGGGCGCTGCGGCAGACTYTTGAGCAGSGCCTGGATCTTGTCCTYGAGCATGCCSGKCACCAGCCAYTCGCAGCGCTCKTCGCTCACCTGGTTGAGCACRAAGAGCGGGATGGTCACGGTGATGCCGTCACGCGCATCGCCGGGCTCGTGCAGATAGCTTGCAGCGCAGTCCACACCGCCCAGGCGCACCGTCTTGGGAAAGGCGTTGGTGGTGATGCCGGCGGCCTCGTGGCGCATCAGCTCCTCGCGGGTGAGCTTGAGCAGGTCGGGTTGCTTTTTGCTTTCTTCGCGGTACCAGGCCTCAAAACCATGGCCGCTGCACACCTCGGGCGGCAGTTGCTGGTCGTAGAAGGCGTAGATGAGTTCGTCGTCCACCAGCACGTCCTGCCGGCGGGATTTGTGCTCCAGCTCTTCCACCTTGGCGATCATCTTCTGGTTGGCGGCCAGGAAGGGCAGGCGCGTCTCCCAGTTGCCACCCACCAGGGCTTCGCGGATGAACACCTCGCGCGCAGCGTGCGGGTCCACCTTGCCAAAGTTCACGCGGCGGTTGTTGTAGACCACGATGCCGTAGAGCGTGGCGCGCTCCAGCGCCACCACCTCGGCGGACTTCTTCTCCCAGTGCGGGTCCAGCAACTGCTTTTTGAGCAAATGGCCGCCGATCTGCTCCAGCCACTGCGGCTCGATGGCGGCGATGCCCCGGCCAAACAGGCGCGTGGTCTCGACCAGTTCCGACGCGATGATCCAGCGGCCGGGCTTTTTGTTCAGGTGCGCGCCGGGGTGCTTGTAGAACTTGATGCCACGCGCGCCCAGGTACCAGTCTTCCTCGTCACTCTTGCAGCCTACGTTGCCCAGCAGCCCGGCCAGCATGGACAGGTGCAGCTGCTCGTAGCTCGCGGGTTGCGTGTTGATCTGCCACTTGTGCTCGGTCACCACCGTGAGCAGCTGGGTGTGGATGTCGCGCCACTCGCGCAGGCGGCGGATGCTGATGAAGTTCTGGCGCAGCAGCTGCTCGTACTGGCGGTTGCTGAGCTTGTGGGTGGCGGCCGGGGCCACTGCGGCGACAGCGGGTGCAGGTGCAGGTGCAGGAGGCGCTGCCGCTGGGCTGCCCCCGCCGCTTCGCTGCGCCACCGGCAGATACGCCTGCGAAGGCGCCTTCTGCGCGGCCATGGCCTTTTGGGCGCGGGCCGACGGCAGGCTGGGCGCCCCGCCCCGGGCCTCGTTGATCCACTTCCACAGCTTCAGATACCCGCTGAACTCGCTCTTGTCGTCGTCGAACTTGGCGTGCGCCTGGTCGGCCTGCTGTTGTGCCTCCATSGGSCGGTCGCGCACGTCCTGCACGCTCAGTGCGCTGGCGATGATGAGCACCTCGTCCAGCGCCTTGCGGTCGCGCGCCTCGATGATCATGCGGCCCACGCGCGGGTCGAGCGGCAGACGCGACAGCTCCACACCCATGGTGGTGAGTTCGTTCGCATCGTCCACCGCACCCAGCTCGGCCAGCAGCTGGTAACCGTCGGCAATCGCGCGGCCCGAAGGCGCCTCGATGAACGGGAACTGCGTGACATCGCCCAGGTGCAGCGACTTCATGCGCAGGATGACGCCCGCGAGCGAGCTGCGCAAAATTTCGGGGTCGGTAAAGCGCGGGCGGCTGTTGAAGTCCGCCTCGTCGTACAGGCGGATGCAGATGCCGTTGGCCACGCGCCCGCAGCGGCCCGCGCGCTGGTTGGCTGCGGCCTGGCTGATGGGCTCCACCAGCAGCTGCTCCACCTTGCTGCGGAATGAATAGCGCTTGACGCGCGCTGTGCCTGCGTCAATCACGTAGCGGATACCCGGCACCGTGAGCGAGGTCTCGGCCACGTTGGTGGCCAGCACGATGCGGCGGCCCGTATGGCCGTCAAAGATGCGGTCCTGCTCGGCCTGACTGAGGCGCGCAAACAGCGGCAGCACCTCGGCATTGCGCATCACGGGCTGGTGCGACAGGTGCTTGCGCAGGTGGTCGGCAGCCTCGCGGATCTCGCGTTCACCGGGCAAAAAGACCAGGATGTCACCCGCCGCATTCCCCTGCCACAGCTCGTCCACGCCATCGGCAATGGCCTCGTTCAGACCGTAGTCGCGGCTCTCTTCAAACGGGCGGTAGCGCTGCTCCACCGGAAAGGTGCGGCCCGACACCATGATGACCGGGGCCGGCCCCTTGGCGCTTTCAAAGTGTTTGGCAAACCGGTCCGCATCAATCGTGGCCGACGTGACGATGACCTTCAGGTCCGGCCGGCGCGGCAGGATCTGGCGGATGTAGCCCAGCAGAAAGTCGATGTTGAGGCTGCGCTCGTGCGCCTCGTCGATGATGATGGTGTCGTAGGCCTTGAGCAGCGGATCGGTCTGCGTCTCGGCCAGCAAGATGCCGTCGGTCATGAGCTTGACGGACGCATCGCGCGAGAGGCGGTCCTGGAACCGCACCTTGAAGCCCACCACGTCGCCCAGCGGCGTGTTCAGCTCTTCGGCAATGCGCTTGGCCACGCTGCTGGCCGCAATGCGGCGTGGCTGGGTGTGGCCAATCAGCTGCCCTTTCTGTCCCGGCTTGGCATTGCACTTGCCGCGGCCCAGCGCCAGCGCAATCTTGGGCAGCTGGGTGGTCTTGCCCGACCCCGTTTCACCGCACACGATGATMACCTGGTGCTTGGTGATGGCCTCCATGATCTCGTCGCGCTTGCCCGACACCGGCAACGACTCGGGGAACGTGATGCGCAGCGGCGCTGGCGGCGCGGCGGGTGCAGATACGGGTGCTGGAGCAGGAACGCGGGACGACGCAGGCAAACGCGGATCAGAAGAGGACATAGGCCCGCATTATCGATAGCAGCACCCTGCCCCCTGCGCTGCATCTGTGCTTTTGGTACGACATTTCGCCGCGTTTTCAGCGCTTTTCGTTGCCAAAGCCCGCCAGCGCCGCCAAAATCGCGCCCATTCTTCGCAAGCCCCTGTTCAGCGCCACCCTCGGCGCACGGCCCGAACAAACCCCTGAAGGTCTCCGACATGTCTGCCCTTTACGCCGCACCCGTCTGACCACAGTCCACCGCCCCGGCTGGACTGTGCACACACAGTTCAGCCATGGCAAATGCACCCGCGCACTCTTTCACGCGCTCCGCAAGCCCTGGCTCCATCGCCGGGGTTTTTTGTTTGTGGAGTACGTGCACACCATGAGTGCCAAAAAACTGTCTCGGGCCTTCGCCCAGGGTGAAATCAAGAAGCTGCGTCGCATGAAGCAGCCCCTGGTGCTGAAGCTCGAAGCCTCGGGCCCGCCCCGAAACCCTGTGGCCGCAGCGCTGGCCCAACGCAGCCTGTCCAGCGCGGCAGGCAAGCACATCCGAACCCGTGGGGCCCAGCGCCGTGCGGACAACGTCGCCCTGCGCAAGGCGATCCAGAACCCCTTTTTGAACGATTGACATGAATCCCTTCAACAATCCACTGCCGCCACACCAGCGGCATCCCACCCCGCATCCTGCGCTGGCCGGTGCGCCAACGCTGGCAGCGCATCCATCCCCGATGCGGTCAGCGCACCCTGTGCGTGCCCAGGCCACCGCGCCCCTCACACCGGTTGCCAGCAGCGCAGAGCTGGCCGCGCGCCAGCAGACTTTGGCCCACGCGGCGTTGCAACTGAAAGCCGAGCTGTTCGGCATCGACGACGTGATCGACCGTGTGATCAATGCCATCCGCGCCTGGTACGTGCTGCCGCAGCTCATCACCCGGCCGGTCATCGTCTGCCTGTGGGGCCTGACCGGCACAGGCAAGACGCAGCTCACGCGGCGGCTGGCCCAGCTGCTGGGCTTTTACGACCGGTTTGTGGAAGTGCAGATGGACGGCTTCAGCCACGGCGCGAGCTACCGCAGCTCGTCCATCTCGGGCATGYTGGGCGACTCGGGCATTCACGAAGGCATGCCGGGCATCCTGGTGCTGGACGAGTTCCAGCGCTTTCGCACGGTGGACACCAAGGGCGCCGACGTGAAGGTGGAGCGCTACCAGGACGTGTGGACACTGCTGTCCGACGGGCGCCTGCCACCCGCGTTGAGCGCACTGTCCAACATCGAGCGCAAGCTGGCCGATGCGCACTACGAGGCTGAGCGCGCCGAAGATGGCGATGACGACCGCGCAGGCAAGAAGCCCTACCGCTTTCAACTGGACGCCTGGGATGCGCAAGAACTCAAGCGCATGCTGAAGCTGCAGGAGCCGCTGTCCGCCATCATGCAGTGGCCGCCCGCCAAGGTGCAGGCGCTGTTTGCCAACTTTCAACAGTCCAGCCATGCATGGGAGACCGACTACAGCAAGCTGCTGGTGTTTATGTGCGGCAACCTCGACGAGATGTACCACGAGACCGCGCAGCGCGTGGAAGACTGCGACACCGATGCCGACATCTTTCACCGCCTGACCCGCAAGCTGTCGCTCATCGATGTGAAGAAGGCGCTGGGCGAACGCTTCAAGCCCGAGCAGATCGCGCGGCTGGGCAATGAACATGTGGTCTACCCGTCGTTCAGCAAGGCGACGTATGAGCGCCTCATCCATAACCTGTGCACACGCTATGTGGACGATATTGCAGCGCAATGCGGCGTGCGGTTTGCCATCGGGCAGGATGTGCTGAGCGAGCTGTATGCCAACGCGGTGTTCCCTGCGCAGGGCACGCGGCCACTGTTCTCGTCGGTGCATGCGATCCTGAGCGCCAACCTGGTCAACGCGGCGTTGTGGGTGGTGCAGGAGCAGCTCTCAACGGACCAGGAGTTCGCCATTCACCTGGCGCCCGACAAGCGCCACCTGCTGGTGTCGGGCCAAGGACCGGAGGGCGCAGTTCAGGCCGCGTTTGCGGTGACGCTGGAGCTGAACCGGCTCAAGCAACGTGCCAATGCAGACTTTCGTGCCCTGCTGGCGGTGCACGAGGCGGGTCACGGGCTGGCGTACTGCGTGTTGTTCGGCCACGCTCCGCAAGAGGTGAAGATCAACATTGCCTCGTTCGAGGGCGGCTACAACAGCTTCTCCAGCCTCAAGGCCACCACGCGCCAGAACGCGCTCGACATGATGTGCGTAGGCTTGGCAGGCCGCGTGGCAGAAGAGCTGGTGTTTGGCGAAATGGCCTGCACCACGGGCGCCGAGCAGGACTTCAAGCAGGTGACGGCCGAGGCAGCGCGCTACATCCGCCACCATGGCTTTGGCGCGCGGCTGGCCCGCACCGATGTCACCGTGGAGATGGACAACCATGTCAACACCGACATCGGCCCGAGCAACAAGGCCATCGAGGCGCTGATGCAGCAGCAATACCAGCGTGCCCAGGCGCTGCTGACCACGCACCATGAGGCACTGGGGCGCACGGTGGACGCCTTGCTGGCACACGGCACCATCGCCCCTGCGGAGATGGTGGCGCTGCTCCAGGGCTGCGGCATTGCGCTGGCGCCCCCCTCAGATGCCGCAGGCACCCTGCCCGAAGAAGGCCTGGTGCTGGAGCCTTTTGGTGCCAAACTCAGCGCGTTTCGCGCGCGCGGGGCGGCATCCGCTGCACCCCAGCTGGCGTAACACCCAGCACGAAGGCGAAGGACCAAGGATCAAAATGGCCAGCGGGTTTTCCGAGTCCGGTGACGGGCTGCACTACGCCGAGCACATCTCGGTGCCGATGCGCCTCTTTGTGGGCACCATTGCGCTGGGCATGTTCCTGATTCCTGTTCCCTTTGTGATGCACGCCACGGCCCGGACGCCGTGGCTGCACCTGCTGTTGGCCGCCGCGTGTGTGGTGGCGGCCTGCGCCATGGGTGCGCTGTTTTTGGCGATTGCTCTGGGGCGGGTGCTGACGCTACATTTCGACCCAGCCAGGCGCCAGGTGCGGCGCACCTCGCGCTGGCCGCTGGTGGGCCGCACTGTGCACATTGCGTTTGATCGCTTTGCACCACCAGAGGTGGTGGAACGCACCTCAGAAGACGGCCCCTACCATGTGCTGCGCCTGACAGTGCGTGGCGAGCGCCCCATGCACCTGGGCGGGTTTGACCGGCGGGAAGATGCCGAACGCTGGCGCAGCCGCATCGCAGCGCTGTTCGTCGGTCACCCTGGCTGAGCGTGCAAATCCCAGCACCCGGTCGCTAAGGACACTTATCATTCGCTCCTCGCGCATTACCACCACTGCCCCAAACACCTTTCTCCATGTCCGCCGTCTTCAATTTCACCTTCGTSCCCTGGTTCCGCTCGGTGGCGCCCTACATCCACAAGTTCCGCAACCAGACGTTTGTGRTCGSGCTGACRGGTGAGGCGATTGCGGCCGGCAAGCTGCACAGCATTGCGCAAGACCTGGCACTGATCCAGGCCATGGGCGTGAAGATCGTGCTGGTGCACGGTTTTCGCCCGCAGGTGAACGAGCAGCTGGCGGCCAAGGGGCATGCGGCCAAGTATTCGCATGGCATCCGCATCACTGACTCTGTGGCGCTCGACTGCGCGCAGGAGGCCGCCGGGCAGTTGCGCTACGAGATCGAGGCAGCGTTCAGCCAGGGCCTGCCCAACACGCCGATGGCGGGCGCCACGGTGCGGGTGATCTCGGGCAACTTTCTCACGGCGCGGCCCGTGGGCATTGTGGATGGGGTGGATTTTCAGCACTCGGGCCTGGTGCGCAAGGTGGACGTGGCCGGCATCCAGCGCACGCTGGACATGGGCGCGCTGGTGCTGCTGTCGCCGTTTGGCTTTTCGCCCACGGGGGAGGCCTTCAACCTGAGCATGGAAGAAGTGGCCACGAGCGTGGCCATCGAGCTGCGGGCCGACAAGCTCATCTTTTTGACCGAGGTGCAGGGCATCCGCATGTCGCCCACCGAGCCCGAGAGCGAMGACAACCCCATCGACACCGAGYTGCCGCTGGCCGCCGCGCAGGCGCTGCTGGCCCAGTTGCCCCCGGCGCAGCAGCCCACCGACACGGGCTTTTACCTTCAGCACTGTGTGAAGGCCTGCAAGGCCGGCGTGGAGCGCAGCCACATCCTGCCGTTTGCGGTGGACGGCTCGCTGCTGCTGGAGGTCTATGTGCACGACGGCATCGGCACCATGGTCATCGACGAAAAGCTCGAAGAGCTGCGCGAGGCCACGATTGACGACGTGGGCGGCATCCTGCAGYTGATCGAGCCCTTCGAGMRSGACGGCACGCTGGTCAAGCGCGACCGCACCGAGATCGAGCGCGACATCGCCACCTACACCATCATCGAACACGACGGCGTGATTTTTGGCTGCGCGGCGCTCTACCCCTACCCCGAAGCCAAGACGGCCGAGATGGCTGCGGTGACGGTATCGCCGCAAAGCCAGGRCACGGGCGACGGCGAAAAGCTGCTCAAGCGCATCGAGCAGCGCGCGCGCCTGCTGGGGCTGGACAGCATCTTTGTGCTGACCACCCGCACCATGCACTGGTTCATCAAGCGCGGCTTCTCCCCCGTGGACCCGGACTGGCTGCCCGACGCCCGCAAGCGCAAGTACAACTGGGACCGCAAGAGCCAGGTGCTGGTCAAGAAGCTCTAAGAGCGGGTGAAAGTCTCGCGCGCGGCCGCCACGGCGCGCGCCACCTGCGCAATCGCCGCATCCCGCTGCTCCGGCGACGCCTTGGAGCGCGTGAGGTAACAGGTCACCAGCACCGGCGCGCCGCCGCCCGCGGGCCACAACACGCCAATGTCGTTGGCCGTGCCGCTCTCGCCCGCCGTGCCCGTCTTGTCGCCCACCTTCCAGCCCGGCACACCGGCACGCAGGCGCTTATCGCCCGTGCTGGTCTCCACCAGCCAGCGCTGCAGCCAGGCCCGGGACATGGAGCTGRGCGCGTTGCCCAGCACCAGTTTCTGCATGGTCTGCAGCATGGCCAGCGGCGTGGTGGTGTCACGCGGGTCGCCCACGGCAGCCTCATTCAGCGTGGGCTCGGTGCGGTCCAGCCGCGTGACCTCGTCACCCAGCGAACGCACGAACGCGGTGAACCCGGCCGGGCCGCCATGGCGGGCCAGCAGCACATTGGCAGCGGTGTTGTCGCTCAGGCTGACGGTGGCAGAGCACAGCTCACCCAC
>NZ_JBGFFF010000135.1:0-12095 GCF_056175785.1 Acidovorax sp. LjRoot204 | reverse complement strand
CACCGACCTTGACCTTGTCAGCCGCGCGTTGCCCGCCCACGGCTTCACGGTGCTGTCCGCCAAGCTGGGGTACAAGCCCAAGAACCCGGTGAACCCCGCCAACCTCACAGCTGAGCAGCTGGAGGAGGTTGAGAACTTCCTGGCGGCCATCGATTCGAACGACGACGTGCAAAACGTGTTTGTGAGCCTGGGTGGTTGATGTGCGCGCGCAGGCGCCGACACAGGTGCTGAAGAGGGTGCCGTGGATGGCGCCCCTGGCTTTGACGGACGGACTGACTGTTTCATGACTGCTGACCACTACGCAGCCCTTGGGCTGGCGGCCAACGCGTCGCTGGCGGACATCAAGAAGGCTTTTCGCCAGAAGGCCTCGTTCTACCACCCCGACCGCAACACGGCGCCCGACGCCGCACAGCGCTTTGCCGAGGTGCAAAAGGCCTATGAGGTGCTGTCTGACGACGACGCCCGCCAGGCCTATGACGACAACCGCCGCCGCAACCTGCTGGACGACCCGCTGCAGACCGCCCAGGAGATCTGGCAGGCCTACAGCGCACGCATTCTTTCTCATCCTTCCGCCCTGTGAAACTTTCTCCCTATTTTTATGACCTGCGCTCGGCCTACCAGGCCGAGCTGGACGACCTGGTGTCCGACTCCGAGGGCAACGACGTTCTGCGCAAGCGCCTGGCCGAAAAGCGCAACGAGATGGCGTTTTTGGTGCAGATGATGGAACTGGCCCCCGAAATGGTGGCCGTGGTCTTTCACCGGGGCTTTCGCTTTACCAAACCGGCTGCACTGGAGCATCTGTTGGGCTTGCCGGTGAACGAGCTGCCCGACTGGCACAGCCTGACCCATGCCGTAGCGTTGGAGCCCTGGGCAATGAGTCTGGCCCAGACCGTGTTGCGCGAGCCCCAGGGCGCACGCTTTCTGACGGTAGCCGCCGGCCTGGAATACCTGCAACAGCACGCGCGCCTGGCTCCGGCTGCAGCGTCGCATGGCGACAGCGATGCCGAGGACGATGGTGAAGATGCCGCCGAACACGACGATGACTACAGCGCCCTGAGTGCCGACGACGCGGTGGACCCGCAAAACAGCCGTACGCGCGAAGAGTCCAGCGCCAACTGGCTGGCCGATGTGGGCTTTGAGCGCAAGGAATGACGACCATGAGCAGCAGCAACCAACACCTGGCCCTGATCACCAAGACCACCAGCCTCATTGCGGCCGGTGACATCGTGGGCGCCGAGTCGGCGCTGGCCGAACTGGCCGACAGCGATGGCGACGGCGCGCTGATGGTGGTGCTGGACCAGCTGGCGCCCAAGGACATCCTGGCCGTGATGCGCGAGTACGACGACTCCAAGGCGTCCGTGGTCAACATGCTGGTCACGCCCGAGCAGTTTGCGCGCGCGATGGTGCTGGAAAAGCAGTACAAGGACCTCACCCACACCCACCTGCGCAACATGGTCAACGCCGTGGTCTTCCGCGACGATGCCGACCCGGTGGAGTTCCTCACCGCGATTGGCGACCTGGAGGGTGGCGCCGAGGCCCTGGCCAACTACTTTGCCGAAAAGTGGAGCCGCATCGAGGCCTTTGCCCGCACCGGCACCTTTGACGCCACCGAAGACTACGGCGTCACACTGAGCGACGACGAGCTGCTGGCCTCGGGCTATGTGCAGCCGCGCATCGACCTCGATGAAGTGGCCGACCGCGACTGGATGCAGATGGCCTGGCTGCTGCGCTATGAGTGCCGCGACCTGTTCATCGAGATGCTGCTGGTGCTGCGTGCCAAGGCCCGCGCGTTTGACCAGGGACTGGAAGAGGGCGAAGAGACGTCCGAAGAAGACGATGGCAAGTTCGAGACCAGCGAAACCGACCGCGGCAAGGCCACGCCTGCCGCACGGGCTTCCGACGAAGAGTCTGCAATTTAGTGAACAACCCCCTGAGGCGCTTCGCGCCTTCCCCCTTCTCTCGAATGGCTGTGCCATTCGGGAAGGGGGACACCGCCAGCGCGGCGGGGCTGCCCTTGCGCGGCGGTCCTGGTATGGGCCGCGCCAGTTTCATAGCCCATGAGCAGCGCGAAGCGCGATAGATTCAGACATGACCGTGCCTCCCACGCCTTCCTCAATTTCTGCACCAGTCGCTACTGCCAATGCCCTGCAACTGCACGACGCGCGCCCTTTCTTTGAAAAAGCGCTGGTCTACGGCGTGCAGCACGGCCTGATTGACGCGGACCGGCTGGCGGCCATCAATGCCGATGCGCCCAAGGGCATGGTGCAGATCGCGCGTTACTTTGGCAGCGAGTTTCTGCGCCCGGAGATCGAGAAGGCGCGGGACCGCATGGTCAACCTGATCAGCCTGTACCTGCTGGAGACCACAGCCGGTGATCTGGCCAAGGCGGCGGTGTCGCTGCGCGACAACTCCTTTTTGTCGCGCTCCAAAGGCGGCTCGGACATGCTCAAGCGCCTGATCGCCATGCCCGAGAGCAGCAACTTCGGCATGGGCGGCTATGCGGATGCCGAAACCCCACTGCTGGCTGCCTGGTCGCTGCGCAGCCATGCCGACTACCGCGCCGAGCTGGCCCGCCGCAGCCACATCGCCCAGGCCATCGCCGCCGCCGAGTGGCTGGCCGCGCAGTACGACTTGGATACCGACGAGCTGGAAACCGCCGGGGCCGACGCCGAGGCCGTGATCCGCACAGGGCTGCTGATGCAGGCGCTGAACCCCAAGGCCATGGCGGCGAGTGAGTGGCCCAGCGCCCCGGTGTTTGAAAAGCTGGTGACTGCACTGCGCAAAAAGAAGGCACCCCTGCCGACGGCGCTGCGCCTGCCCCCCGGCGTGCCGGCAGAGCTGCGTGACGTGCTGCAAGCCCAATGCGCCACCGTGCTGGCCGACCTGCCCAAGCTGCTGCAATCCGCTGCGCCGCTGCGCACCCTGCTGCGCCCCATGGGCGCCTTCAGGGCAAGCTACTTCCTGCTGGACGACCCTCTGGCCGAAGTGGACAGCTTTCACCGCAGCCTGGATGTGCTGGAGGACGACGATGAGCCTCCACAGCCTGCCAGCAAGACATGGACCAAGGCGACCGGGGGCAACGACGATGAGCACTCGCTGCTCACGCTGTTTCTGTGCCTGGCCGCCGGCGCGCCCAAGAAGACGCTGCTCACCGAGAAAACCGCCGCCAGCCTGGTGCGCAAGATCCGCAAGTCTGGCCTGCAGCCCGAGCTGGCGTCTGACTTCATTCGCAGCCACGCGGCTGCCGCCTTCCAGCAGGACTACCTGGCGCTGTGGTCTGGTTTTGTGCAAGACGCGCAGGCCACGCTGACCAGCGACCGCGACTACCAGATGCACGATGCGCTGGCGCTGCTGCGGCGCGAATGCCACGTGGTGGGTTGACAGGTGCTCCCAACGGCCACGTGAGGAGGTATGGCCTGAGGGGCTCCAAGCGCCGGCTGAAGCACTGCATTGCTGCCCGCAAAGCGTCGCGGGGCAGTCAATGCTCTCGGTTACCATTGTTAACGTTGATAGTCATCTCACAGCCGGCAGGCGATAGCAGCCGGGCGTTGAGCGATGGCGTCGCGTTGTGAACCCCACTCCATCGCCTGCCCGTACCCTCTGTGCACAGCCCCACCCTCCTTATCGTCGCGGCCATTCTTGCAGCGCTGGTCACTGGCGTTTTGTCCGCGGTGTGGCTCTTCAACAGACGTATTCCGGGACTTCGCCTCTGGGCGCAGGCATTGTTCTGCGCCACTGTGTTCTGCATCAACCTGTTGCTGCGCGACCATGTGCCTCTGCCGTTGTCTGTCGTGCTGGCGCAGTCTTCCATTGCTTTGACTGCATACCTGTGCCTGCTGGGCGCACGCGAGTACATGGGCAAGGCGCCCCTGGGGCATGGTGTTGCCGCTCTGGCCTTGGGGCTTCTGCTGGCGACAGCCTTGTTTTTTACCCTGGTGAAGCCTAACGTGCAGGTGCGCATCGTGCTGACGGGTCTGGTGCCAGGGGTGATATTCATTGCGGCTGCACACACGCTGGCACGTGGCGGTTTTCGCAAGGTACCCGCACGGTACCTGTTTGCGGCCACGGTGGGTGTGCACGGTGCCTTCTTGCTCGTGCGGCCCTTATTGTTCAAGCTGGCCGCACCCGCCGAAGGGGCGCAGCCCGAGGCGGGCATAGTGGCTGCGCTGTCGCAGTTTGTGGTTCTGGAGTCCACCCTCGCTGTGGTGCTGGTGGCGTTCGGCGCGTTGATGCTGACCAATGAGTTCATCACCAACGAGCTGCGCCACCTGGCCGAGGTGGACCCGCTGACCAATGTGTTCAACCGCCGCGCGTTTCTGACCTTGTTGGACAAGGCCATCAGCAACGCCCAGCGCACGCAGACGACGTTGCCCGTGCTGGTGATGGACCTGGACCATTTCAAGAAGGTCAACGACAGCTGGGGCCACCGCGCGGGCGACGATGTGCTGCGCCATTTTGTGATGCTGGCCCAGCGCTGCCTGCGCAAGGAAGACGTGATGGGCCGCCTGGGGGGTGAGGAGTTCGCGATCTTCTTGCCCAATGCAGGGGCCGGTGGTGCCATTGCGGTGGCCGAGCGCCTGCGCGCCATGGTAGAGGCACACCCTGTGGTGACCGAGCAGCGCAGCATTGCGCTCACGGTGAGTGTTGGCGTCACCCTGTGCGCGGGCAGCGAGTCGGCGGGTACGGCCTTGCAGCGTGCGGACGAGGCCATGTACCTGGCCAAGGAGCGAGGGCGCAACCGGGTGGAGATGACGGTGGCCCCAGCAGCGCCCTTGGTCCCCGTTACTGCAACCCCCGCGCCGGCCGCACCAACCACCCTGGCGGCCTAGGCGCAGCGGAGCGCCGGGAAGGCGCCCAGGCCTTGCAGTCCTGCACCATGGCGGGCTGTGTCGGCTGCCCGACCCTGGTGATGGCCGCAGGGGGCACAATGCAGGCGCTGCCCGGCACAATCAACGCTTTCACACCACCCCCGGTGATGCGGGCAGACAACCCCATGGCAGTTCCACCCCCTTCTGGCGCACCCAAAGTCGCTACCCCCACAGCCACGCACCCCTCGCCCTCTGCGCCGCCTGCAGCGCCCGACCGGAGGGCGTTTCTGGCCATCGGCACGGGGGTGGCGCTCGCAGCGGCTGGTGCTGCCGGGTATTTTCTGCACCAGCCGGACAACGACAGGCAGCTGGTATTTGCCACCCTGCACGATGCGATGCGCGAGGCCGAGCGGCTGAACGCAGTTTCCGTCCACGCGCTGGAACCTGCCACGGCCTGGACCTGGGCACAGACGCTGGTGCATTGCGCACAGAGCATTGAATACTCGCTGCAGGGTTTTCCGTTGCCCAAATCTGCGCTGTTCCAGAACACCCTGGGGGCTGCAGCTTTCAAGGTGTTTACCCTGCGGGGACGCATGAGCCACAATCTGGCAGAGCCTATCCCGGGCGCACCTGCGCTGGATGCGCAGGCCACGGACACATCGGCCGCCATGGCCCGCCTGCGCCAGGCGGTGCAGGACTTTGCCATCCACACGGGGGCGCTGCAGCCTCACTTTGCCTATGGTGCACTGAGCCGGTCGCAGTACGAGCAAGCGCATGCCATGCACCTGGCCAACCACCTGTCGGCCTTTGAAGGGCGCGGGTAGGGCAGTCTCCGGCAACCGACGCGACGCCTCTCAGAACCCGCAGCGGCTAGCTTGTGTCGCATGCGGAAGCCCCGCGCAATTGCAGCGAAATTGATGCAAGTCAAGCGAGGCGGCTGGCCACGAGCAGCCCATGAAGGCGCTGCGCTTACGATGCATTTTGAGGTGAGGCGCCTTTGCTGACGTGACTGGAAATGCGCTCCTGCCTCCGCATCAAAAGGGATCAGAGCCATGGGCAGCAAGTGGAAAATTTATGCGGCCGCCGCAGCGCTGTTGTTGCTGGGCACCGTGCTGGTCGTGCGGTGGGCGCCCTGGCAGCCCAAGGGGCCCGGCCCCGGGTTTGTGAGCGGCAATGGCCGCATCGAGGCCACCGAGATTGCCGTGGCCACCAAGCTGGCGGGGCGTGTGCTCGATGTTTTGGTGGCCGAGGGCGATTTTGTGAAGGCGGGGCAGCCCCTGGCCCGCATGCAGATCGACGGCCTGCAGGCCCAGCGCGAAGAGGCCGTGGCCCGGCTGCAGCAGGCGCAACTGGCCATCAGCAGTGCCCAGGTGCAGGTGGCCCAGCGCGAGAGCGACTACCAGGCCGCCTTGGCCGTGGTGGCCCAGCGCGAGAGCGACCTCGACACCGCCCGCCGCCGCCTGCCGCGCTCTGAGCAGCTAGCGCGCGAAGGCTTTTTCTCCAGCCAGTTGCTCGACGATGACCGCGCCAAGGTACGTAGCCAGCAGGCCGCTGTGACGGCTGCCAAGGCACAGGCCAAGGCCGCACAGGCGGGCATTGGTGCGTCGCGCACGCAGGTGACCAGTGCCGAGGCCAATGTGCGTGCGCTGGAGGCTACACTGGCGCGCATTGATGTGGAGCTGGCCGACAGCGAACTCAAGGCGCCGCGCGACGGCCGGGTGCAGTTCCGCGTGGTGCAGCCCGGCGAGGTGGTGGGCGCAGGTGCGCGCGTGCTGCAGCTGGTGGACCTGAGCGACGTGTACATGACCTTCTTTTTGCCCGAGACCGTGGCGGGCCGGGTAGCACTGGGCAGCGAGGTGCGCATCGTGCTCGATGCCGCACCGGGCTTTGTGATCCCGGCCACCGTGTCGTTTGTGGCCAGCACCGCGCAGTTCACGCCCAAGACGGTGGAGACCGCCAGCGAGCGCCAGAAGCTCATGTTCCGCGTGCGCGCGCAGATCGACAAGGCGCTGCTGCTGCGCCACCAGGAGCAGGTCAAGACCGGCCTGCCCGGCGTGGCCTGGCTGCGGGTAGACCCCGCCGTGGAATGGCCCGCCAACCTCGCCATCAAGGCGGACCAGTGAGCCTCCCCGGCGGCGTTGCACCCGTGGCCCGCCTGCGTGGCGTGGGCCAGCGATATGGGCGCACGGTGGCGCTCACAGACATCGATTTGGAAGTGGCCGCAGGCCGCATGGTGGGCCTGATCGGGCCGGATGGCGTGGGCAAGTCCAGCCTGCTCGCGCTGGTGGCGGGCGCCCGTGCAGTGCAGCAGGGCACGGTAGAAGTGCTGGGCGGCGACATGGCCCAAAGCCGCCACCGCAGCCGGGTGTGCCCCCGTATCGCCTACATGCCTCAAGGGCTGGGCAAGAACCTGTATCCCACGCTGTCGGTGGAAGAGAACCTGCAGTTCTTTGGCCGCCTGTTCGGGCACGACGCGGCCGAGCGTCGCCGGCGCATCGATGAACTCACGCGCAGCACCGGTCTGCACCCATTCCTGGCGCGGCCYGCGGGCAAGCTCTCGGGCGGCATGAAGCAAAAGCTGGCCCTGTGCTGCGCGCTCATCCACGACCCCGACCTGCTGATCCTSGACGAGCCCACCACCGGCGTGGACCCGCTGGCGCGCGCCCAGTTCTGGGACCTGATCGGCCGCATCCGCGCCGCCCGGCCGGGCATGAGCGTGATCGTGGCCACGGCCTACATGGAAGAGGCCCAGCGCTTTGAATGGCTGGTGGCCATGGACGAAGGCCACATCCTGGCCACGGGCACGCCTGCCGAGCTCATGGCCCGCACTGGGCACGATGCGCTGGAGCAGGCGTTTGTGGCCCTGCTGCCCGAGGCCAAGCGCCGGGGCCACCAGGCGGTGCAGATTCCGCCGCTGGACAGGTCGCAGGCAGACGACGCGACCAACGTGGCCATCGAGGCGCGCGACCTCACCATGCGGTTTGGCGACTTTGTGGCGGTGGACCACGTGAGCTTTCGCATCCAGCGGGGCGAGATCTTTGGCTTTCTGGGCAGCAATGGTTGCGGCAAGTCCACCACCATGAAGATGCTTACCGGCCTGCTGCCCGCCAGCGACGGGCAGGCCTGGCTGTTTGGCCAACCGGTGGACCCCAAGGACATGGCCACGCGGCGGCGCGTGGGCTACATGTCGCAGGCGTTTTCGCTGTACAGCGAGCTGTCGGTGGAGCAGAACCTGGTGCTGCATGCCCGGCTGTTCCACGTGCCCGAGACCGAGGTGCCCACGCGCGTGACGGCCATGCTGGAGCGCTTTGACCTGCAGGCCGCCCGCAGCGCACTGCCCATGAAACTGCCCCTGGGCATGCGCCAGCGCCTGTCGCTGGCCGTGGCCATGGTRCACCAGCCCGAGCTGCTGATCCTGGACGAGCCCACCTCGGGCGTGGACCCGATGGCGCGCGACAACTTCTGGCGCCTGATGGTGGAGCTGGCGCGGCGCGACAAGGTCACCATCTTCGTCTCCACCCACTTCATGAACGAGGCCGAGCGCTGCGACCGCATCTCGCTGATGCACGCGGGGCGTGTGCTGGAGAGTGCTGCGCCGCAGGACATCGTGGCCAAACGCGGCGCCGCCACGCTGGAAGAAGCCTTCATCGGCTACCTGGAAGATGCTGCGGGCACGGCCCAGGCTCCTGTGTCCGCGGCGGCTTCGGGCACGACTGCGCTATCGCCGGTGTCCGTGCCCAACACTCCCACCTGGCCCACCCGCCTGCGCCAAAGCCTGGCCCGCATCCACAGCACCCAGTGGCGCGAGGCACTGGAGCTGCGCCGCGACCCGGTGCGTGGTGCCATGGCGCTGCTGGGCTCGCTGATCCTGATGTTCGTGATGGGCTACGGCATCAGCATGGACGTGGAGAACCTGCGCTTTGCCGTGCTGGACCGAGACCAGACTGCGCTGAGCCGCGCCTACACGCTGAACCTGGCGGGCTCGCGCTACTTCACCGAGCAGCCGCCCATCACCACCTACGCCGAGCTGGATGCACGCATGCGCTCCGCCGAAATATCGCTGGCGCTGGAGATCCCGCCCGGCTTTGCACGCGATGTGGCACGCGGCCAGCCCGTGCAGATCGGCGCCTGGGTGGACGGCGCCATGCCCCAGCGGGCCGAAACCGTGATCGGCTATGCCCAGGGCCTGCACCAGCAGTGGCTGGTGGAGCAAAGCCGCAGCCGCACAGGCACCGTGCCCCGGGGCCTGCTGGAGGTGGAGCCGCGCTACCGCTACAACCCCGACGTGCGCAGCCTGCCGTCCATGGTGCCCGCCGTGATTCCGCTGCTGTTGCTCATGCTGCCTGCCATGCTCACGGCCCTGGCGGTGGTGCGCGAGAAGGAGCTGGGCTCCATCATCAACCTGTATGTCACGCCCACCACGCGCACCGAATTCATGCTGGGCAAACAGCTGCCCTATGTGCTGCTGGCGCTGTTTAATTTTGGCCTGATGTGCCTGGCGGCGGTGACGGTGTTTGGCGTGCCGATGACGGGAAGTTTTGCCACGTTGACATTGGCCGCCGTGGTGTTCAGCCTGTGCTCCACGGGCATGGGCCTCCTGGCCTCCACCGTCACGCGCAGCCAGATTGCGGCGATGTTCTTTGCCATGGTGGGCACGATTATTCCGGCCGTGCAGTTCGCCGGGCTCATCAACCCCGTGTCGTCCATGACCGGCTTTGCGCGCTGGGTGGGCGAGGCCTACCCGGCCAGCCACATGTTCACCATCAGCCGGGGCGTGTTCAACAAGGCGCTGGGCCTGCAGGATTTGCAGGCCGAGTTCTGGCCCATGCTGGTGGCGGTGCCGGTCATCGTCGGTACTGCGATCTTGCTGTTACGCAAGCAGGAGACCTGACATGGCGCTGCGTGGACGGTGGTCGAACATCTTTCGGTTAGGCATTAAGGAGCTGTGGAGCCTGTGGCGCGACCCGGCCATGTTGTTCCTCATCGTCTACACCACCACGCTGGCGGTGTATTCGGCGGGCATGGCGCAGCCCGAGACGCTGCACCACGTGCCCATTGCCATCGTGGACGAGGACGATTCGGCGCTGTCCCAGCGCATCGCCACCGCGTTCTACGCGCCCCAGTTCACACGCCCCGCCATGATCAGCATGCGCGAGGTGGACCCGGGCCTGGACGCTGGCCGCTTCACGCTGGTGCTGCACATCCCCGCCCATTTCCAGCGCGATGTGCTGGCGGGCCGGGTGCCGCAGGTGCAGCTCAACATCGACGCCACGCGCATGGGGCAGGCGTTTGCAGCCAACGGGGCGGTGCAGCAGATCGTGCAGCTGGAGGTGGCCGAGTTTGTGCAGGGCGACCGCGCCGTGGCCGCCCAGCCCATCGAGCTGACGGTGCGCTCGCGCTTCAACCCGGCGCTGAACCCCGCGTGGTTTGGCTCGCTGATGGAGTTGATCAACATCGTGACCATGCTCTCCATCATCCTCACCGGCGCCGCGCTGATCCGCGAGCGCGAGCATGGCACGGTGGAGCACCTGCTGGTCATGCCCGTCACCCCCGGCGAGATCATGCTGGCCAAGGTCTGGGCCATGGCGCTGGTGGTGCTGGTCGCTACCTGGGTGTCGCTCACGGCGGTGATCCGCTGGGCGATTGGTGTGCCCATCGAGGGCTCGGTACCGCTGTTTCTGCTGGGGGCCACGCTGCACCTGTTTGCCACCACGTCCATGGGCATCTTCATGGCCACGGTGGCGCGCAGCATGCCGCAGTTTGGCTTGCTGATGGTGCTGGTGATGATGCCGCTGCAGATGCTGTCGGGCGGCGTCACCCCGCGCGAGAGCATGCCGCTGTGGGTGCAGTACGGCATGGCCCTGGCGCCCACCACGCACTTCACCGAGCTGGCCCAGGCCATCCTCTATCGGGGCGCGGGCTGGGCGGTGGTGTGGCCATCGCTGGTGTGGCTGCTGGGCATTGGGGCGGTGCTGTTCAGCCTGGCGCTGGCGCGGTTTCGCAAGACCATTGCGCGCATGGCCTGAATGCAAGGATGACTTTTTGCTATCGAATATATAGCTGCAAAAGCATTATCCACTAGCGCTTGGGGCTAATTCGATGCGAAATCCACGCTGCCAGGCCGCCCGGGCAGGTGCAGTTGCGCCACGGGTGCCGGGCTGCTGGCCAGCCGCTGGCCGCGCCGCCACACACCCAGGCGCGTGGCCCGCAGGCGGATGGCGTCCACCGGGTTGCGCGCATGCAGCAGCACCAGGTCGGCATGGCAGCCGGGGGCGATACCGTAGCCCTCCAGCCCCAGCAGGCGTGCCGGGTTCACCGTCACCGCATCAAAACACTGCCGCATCGCAGCCTGGCTGGTCATCTGGCCCACATGCAGGCCCATGTGCGCGGCCTCCAGCATGTCGGCGCTGCCGCCGCTGTACCAGGGGTCGAGCACGCAGTCGTGGCCAAACGCCACCGTCAGGCCCGCAGCCATGAGCTCGGGCACACGGGTCATGCCCCGGCGCTTGGGGTAGGTGTCGTGGCGGCCTTGCAGCGTGATGTTGATGAGCGGGTTGGCCACCACGCCCAGGGCGGCCTCGGCCATCAGTGCCATCAGCTTGCTCACGTAGTAGTTGTCCATGCTGTGCATGGAGGTGAGGTGCGAGCCCGTCACGCGGCCCTGCAGGCCCAGGCGCTGGGTTTCGTACGCCAAGGTTTCCACGTGGCGCGAGTGCGGGTCGTCGGATTCGTCGCAGTGCATGTCCACGCGTTTGCCCCGTTCGGCCGCCAGTTCGCAAAGGATCTTCACGCTCTCGGCCCCTTGGGCCATGGTGCGCTCGAAGTGCGGAATGCCGCCCACCACATCCACACCCATGTCCAGCGCGCGTTTCAGGTTGTCGAGCCCGCCGGGCGCACGCAGCACACCGTCTTGCGGAAAGGCCACCAGCTGCAGATCCAGATAGGGCGCCACGCGCTGTTTCACATCCAGCAGGGCCTGCACGGGCAGCAGGCTCGGGTGGCTGGTGTCAACGTGCGAGCGGATGGCCAGCAGCCCGCGCGCCACGGCCATGTCGCAGTACTGCAGCGCGCGCTGCACGATGGCGTCGTGTGTCAGCGTGGGCTTGAGTTCGCCCCACAGCGCAATGCCTTCGAGTAGGGTGCCGCTCTCGTTCACGCGCGGCTGGCCGTAGCTCAGGGTCGAATCCATGTGGAAATGCGCGTCCACAAACGGCGGGCTGACCAGCAGGCCACCGGCGTCCACCGTCTCATGCGCGGGGGCTTGCAGGCCTTCGGTCACTTCGGTGA
>NZ_JBGFFF010000134.1:0-12197 GCF_056175785.1 Acidovorax sp. LjRoot204 | reverse complement strand
GCAGCAGGTGGTCGGCGCCCGAGCGGCTCTTGATCTTCTGCTCGCGGGCCACCAGCTTGCCTGCGACCAATGCGAAGAGGTAGCAGGGCTTCTTGTGCGGGTCCACCCACCTGGCAAAGTGGCGGCCGTCTTCCAGGTCGCCGCTGTCCACCAGGTTGCCGTTGCTCAGCAGCACCGGGTACTGGGCCTTGTCGGCGCGCAGCGTGACGGTATAGCTGGCCATCACGTCCGGGCGGTCCAGGAAGTAGGTGATGCGGCGAAAGCCCTCGGCCTCGCACTGCGTGAAGAARGTGCCYTSGCTCACGWACARGCCCATSAGCTKSGTGTTCTTGRYGGGGCAGCAGGTGGTGAAGATYTCGAGCGCAAAGGGCTCGGAGCCTTCAGGCAGGTTCTCCAGCACCAGGCGGGTGCCTTCCATCTTGAACGAGGTGCCCTGGCCGTTGACCAGCACRCGYGCCAGGTTCAGGTCATCGCCATCGAGCTTGAGCGGTTGCGCGGCCACGTCGGGGTTGCGGCGCAGCGTCATGCGGTTGAGCACGCGTGTCTTGTTCGGGTCCAGGTCGAAGGTCAGCTCGACGCTGTCGATCCAGTAGGCGGGGGCGGTGTAGTCCTCGCGGCGGATGGCGATGGCCGGGGCCGCGCCGTCTCCGCTTCCGTCGGCTTTATGCAGTTGCAACATGGATGCTCTCCAGAAAGTCGGTGTTCATGAGTTCGGTGTAGTCGCGCACGGCGGCCAGCACATGGGGCCCGGCCAGTTGTTCGGGCGTGTGGGTGCTGCAGATGGCCACGGCACGCATGCCTGCGCGGCGCGCTGCCTCGATGCCGAAAGGCGCGTCTTCAAAGACGATGCAATGCTCGGGGGCTGCCGCGATGCGGCGTGCAGCCTCCAGAAAGATCGCGGGCTGCGGCTTGCCGGGCAGGCCCTCATCGCCACGCACGATGGCCTGGGGCGCGGGTTCCAGTCCCAGGTGGCCCAGTGCGAATTCCACGTTGCCGATGTCACCCGCGGTGCCCACCGCCACCTTGAGACCACGCGCGCGCACCTGGGCCGCAAACTGGCGAAAGCCCGCCACTTCAGAGAAACGCGGGGCGAACAGCTCGCGGTAGATGGTTTCTTTTTCGTGCGTGAGCGCGTCGGCCTCATCCTGAGACACGGGGCGTCCTAACAGTTCCACGATGCACTCGGTGCCATTGCGGCCCGTGGTGCGGGCCATGAGGTCAGGCACGTCGATGTCCATGCCCCGGCGGCGTGCAAACTCTACCCATGCCTGGGCGTGCCAGGGCATGGAGTCGATCATGGTGCCGTCCATGTCGAAGATGATGGCGTCGGTGCGCATCCGCATCGCTCAGACGCCTTGCTTCAATGAAGCTTCGATGAAGGCGTCCAGGTCGCCGTCCAGCACCTTCTGCGTGGCCGAGATTTCGACATTGGTGCGCAGGTCCTTGATGCGGCTGTTGTCCAGCACGTAGCTGCGGATCTGGTGGCCCCAGCCCACATCGGTCTTGGTGTCTTCCAGCTTCTGCTGCTCTTCCATGCGCTTGCGCATTTCGAAGTCATACAGGCGGCTGCGCAGGCGCTGCCAGGCCACGTCGCGGTTGCTGTGCTGGCTGCGGCCGTCCTGGCACTGCACCACGATGCCGGTGGGAATGTGCGTCAGGCGCACGGCCGAGTCGGTCTTGTTGATGTGCTGGCCGCCCGCGCCCGATGCGCGGAAGGTGTCGGTGCGCACGTCGGCAGGGTTGATGTTGATCTCGATGGAGTCGTCGATTTCGGGGTACACGAACAGCGACGCGAACGAGGTGTGGCGGCCGCCCGAACTATCGAACGGGCTCTTGCGCACCAGGCGGTGCACACCGGTTTCGGTGCGCAGCAGGCCGAAGGCGTACTCACCCTCGATCTTGATCGTGGCGCTCTTGATGCCGGCCACGTCGCCCGGGGTTTCTTCTTCGACCGTGGCCTTGAAGCCCTTGCGCTCGGCGTACTTGAGGTACTGGCGCAGCAGCATGCTGGCCCAGTCGCAGGCCTCGGTGCCGCCAGCGCCTGCCTGGATGTCCACAAAGCAGTTGAGCGGATCCGCCTCGTTGCGGAACATGCGGCGGAACTCCAGCTCTTCCACCGCTGCGCGCATCGTGGCGGCTTCCGACTCGATGGTCAAAAGGCCGGCTTCATCGCCTTCCTCTTTGCTCATCTCATACAGCTCGGCGTTGTCGGCCAGATCGCGGGTGAGCTTGTCCAGCGTGACGACCACGCTGGAGAGCGACTTTTGTTCCTTGCCCAGCTCCTGGGCCTTCTTGGGGTCGTTCCAGACGGAGGGATCTTCCAGCGATGCGTTTACCGTGCGCAGGCGTTCAAATTTGGCATCGAAGTCAAAGATACCTCCGTAACTCTTGCGTGCGCAGAGCCAGGTCGCTGAGGGTGGTGCCGATGAGGTTGATGCGTTCTGCGTCCATGATTCTTGTCCTGCGTGTTCTGTGGAATAACCCACGATTTTCTCATGGGACGGGCAGGTGCCCTGCGAATGCCCTTTGTGCCAGACCGCCGCCGGATCTGCGCAGGCCGGCGTGTGGGCTCCGAGTGGCATTCATATCAAAAATGATAGCTACTCAGGCAATATCCACTAGCGCTTGCGGGCGCAAGGACTTCAAATTGCCTCAGGCAGCATCCAGAAACGCTTCGATCAGCTGGGCCACCTGCTCCGGCTGGTCATGGTGCAGCATGTGGCCCGCGTCTTGCACGACGGCGGTGCTGCAGGTACGCACATGGGTCAGGCGCTGGTGGTATTCGTCCAGGGTGTACCGGCCGTTCCACCACTGGCCCAGGCTGTCGCCACTGGCCTCGATGGCCAGCACGGGTGCGGTAATGCGCTCGTAGATGGCCAGGGCTTCGTCCGCGCGGTACAGCTGCGCACTGGTGATCTTGTGGGCGGGGTCGCCCAGGATTTCCCACTGCCCTTGCGCGTTGGGCCGCGCCCAGTGCTGGGCCAGCCATTGGGCCTTGTCTTCAGACAGGCGGGGGTTGGTCTTCATCAGGCGGCGGGCGACGCCGTCGGCGCTGTCATAGGTCTTGAGCTCCTTGGTGCCCTGGTGCAGCTGCTTGATTTCGTCGATCCATTGCGCGTAGCGGGTGGGCGCCTGCGCGGGGCGTGTGGCGGGCAGGCCAAAACCTTCCAGGTTGACGAGCTTGCGCACGCGCTCGGGCCGCACACCGCCGTACATCATGGCCACGTTGCCGCCCATGCTGTGGCCCACCAGGTCGATGGCTTCGCCGGGGGCATAGTGGTCCAGCAGCAGGTCCAGGTCGGCCAGGTAGTCGGCAAACACATAGTGGTCCACCGGTGCACCGGTGGTGAGGCCAAAACCGCGCCAGTCCGGCGCGATGATGCGGCGTGATTGCCGCAGCGCGTCCACCGTGAACTGGTAGGAGGCACTGACGTCCATCCAGCCATGCAAAAGCACCAGCGTGGGGAGGTCGCTTTGCTCGGGGCCCCAGTGGCGGACGTGATAGTTGAGGTGCCGCAGCGCCAGTGTGCTGCTGCGCGAAGGGGTGAGGACTTGGTACATGCTGTGCCAATGTTACGTTGCCGCCACGCTGGCGGGGCGCCCTGCGGTGTCACCAAGGAGTCCGGCGTCCGGCAGGTTTTGGCGATCGCTTGTACCATCGCCAGCCGGGGCCGCAGCAGGCCCTGCTTACTTTCCCACCTTCTGGAGCCTTCACCGCATGAACACCGTCCGCTTGGGTCAGAGTGACCTGCTTGTCACCCCCATYTGCCTSGGCACCATGACCTTCGGCGARCAGGTCAATGAGGCCGACTCGCATGCCATCCTGAGCCAGTCGCTCGCGCGCGGCGTSAACTTCATCGACACCGCCGAGATGTACGCCGTGCCCGCCAAGGCCGAGACCTTTGGTGCCACCGAAACCATCATCGGCAACTGGTTTGCCAAGAACCCTGGCGCGCGCCAGAAGCTGGTGGTGGCGACCAAGGTGGCCGGCCCATCGCGCGGCATGCCCTGGGTGCGCGAGGGCAAGGGCATGACSSCGGCCGACATCGTGGCSTCGTGCGASGCSAGCCTGMRKCGCYTGMAGACCGAYGTSATCGACCTSTACCAGATCCACTGGCCCGAGCGCCATGTGCCRGCSTTCGGCAACCTSTAYTACGACCCKKCCAAGGAAACCTCGCAAACCCCCATCCGCGAGCAGCTGGAAGCGCTGGCCGGCCTGGTGAAGGCSGGCAAGGTGCGCKMSATYGGCCTGTCRAACGAAACSCCSTAYGGCGTGCACGAGTTCGTGCGSCTGGCCGAGCAGCACGGCCTGCCGCGTGTGGCCACGGTGCAGAACCCGTACTGCCTGATCAACCGCACCTGGGAAAACGGACTGGATGAAACCTGCCACCGCCTGGATGTGTCTCTGCTGGCCTATTCGCCCCTGGGTTTTGGCCTGCTGACGGGCAAGTACGACGAAAGCGGCATTACTGGGCCCAATGCCCCGCAGGGTGCGCGCATTGCATCGTATGAATCCGTGCGCAAACAACGCTGGGGCCGCCCCGAGGCGCTGGAGGCATCGCGCCGCTACAACGCGCTTGCCCGCGCCAACGGCATGACGCCCACGCAGATGGCGCTGGCGTTCTGCTACACCAAGTGGCAAGTGGCCAGCACCATCATCGGCGTGACGTCGGTGGCGCAGCTGGAGGAAGACCTGAATGCCTGGGGCACCACGCTGTCGCCCGAGGTGCTGAAGGCCATTGACGCTATCCGCTGGGAGCTGCGCGACCCTGCGTTGTGACCGGGGGCAGGGCGTGGCCCTGCGAATAGGTAAGATCAAACAAAGGGGCCGTGCAGGCCCCTTGGATTTTCTGCGAGTTTGTGCGCGCTGCTGTCAGGCAGTTGCCTCCTGCCGGGTGGTGCGCCCTTCAACCCACGGCGTCCCTTGGGGCTCACCCAGGTCCCAGAACAGCCCGGCCATCACCGCCAGACCTTCTCGTGCCACGGGCGCCAGCAAATGTTCGTTGGGYGCRTGCTGSGCGCAGGCSGGGTACGARTGCGGCACCCACAGCGTGGGCAGACCSAGCWGGTCGGCAAAGAYGTCGTTGGGCAGCGAGCCYGCSAGGTTGGGCAGCAGCGTTGCGGGCTGGCCTGCGCTGGCCTGTAGCGAGGCCATCGTCCAGTCCACCCAGGGGTTGTGCAGATCGAGCCGCGTGGCGCCGCAGTGCATGCCCATGGTGATCTCGACCTGGCTGAAGCCATGCGCATCCAGGTGTTCGCGCAGCGTGGCCTCCACGTTCTGCCAATCGGTGCCCACCACAAAGCGCAGCTGGCAGTGCGCTACGGCCTGCGCGGGGATGGCGTTGATGGGCCGCTGCGCGTTGCCCGCGCCCAGCGCCAGCACCTCCAGCGTGTTCCAGCCCACCAGCTGCTCTGCGGGGGTCAGGCCGGGCTCGCCCCAGCCGGGGGTGAGCGCGGGGTCATCGGCGCCGGTGCCAATCACCACGTCCTTGAGGGCAGTGCGCAGCTTGTCGGGCACCGCAGGCGGCAGCAGGCCTTTGACGAGGATGCGGCCCTTGGCGTCCACCAGTGTGGCCAGGGCGTGGGTTAGCACGGTGGCCGGGTTGGCCAGCACGCCGCCCCAGTTGCCGGAGTGGTAGGCCTTGTCGCGGCTGCGCACCGCGAATGAGAAGTTGATGGCTCCGCGTGAACCCAGGAAGAGGGTGGGGTGGCCCGCGTTCACGCGGGGGCCGTCGCTGGCCAGAAAAAGGTCGGCCCTCAGCGCGTCGCTGTGCTGCTCGCAGAAGGCGGCCAGGCCGGGCGAACCCGCCTCTTCGCCCATCTCCATGAGCAGCGTCACGTTGTACCCCAGGCGGCCGCCCCGGGCCTCGATGGTGCGGGCGAGTGCGGCCAGGCTCACGGTGTGCTGGCCTTTGTTATCGGCCGTGCCCCGGCCGTACCAGCGCTCGCCTTCGATGGTCAGCTCCCAGGGCGAAAGGCCCTCGCGCCATTGCGCGTCCTGTCCGTTGACCACATCGCCGTGGCCGTAGGTGAGCACGGTGGGGAGCGCAGGGTCTTCCACGCGGCGGGCGACCAAGAAGGGGCCGCCTTGTGGCGAAGGGTTGTCGAGCACCTCACATTCAAAACCCAGGGGCGTGAGCCAGGGCACCATTTCGTCGGTGAGGTAGGCGCGCAGCTCGGGCGGCACCTTGCCAGTGTCGCTTTCGGTGCGCCAGGCCACACGGCGGCGCAGGTCGGTGGCGAAGCGGCCATCGTCAAAGTAGCGCTGGACGTCTTGAATCAGTTGTTGGCGGTTCATCGTGCAGGTCCTTGTTGGGTGTTCGTCAGTCCACCACGATCTTGGCGCGGTGGGCCAGCGCGCGGTAGCGGCCGATCTCGTCATCGATCATGGCGCGCGTGGCCACGGGGCCCAGGTGCACGGGTTCCATGCCCTGGGTGCGCATCTGTTCCTGCAGACCACTGTCGCGGGTGACGGCTTCCACCTCGGTCACCAGCTTTCGGATGACAGACTGTGGCGTCTTGGCGGGGGCGGCGATGGCATACCAGGCGTCGAACACGGCGTCTGGCAGTTTGAGTTCCTCCACGGTGGGCACCCCCGGCAGCATGCTGGAGCGCGACTTGCCCGCAATGGCCAGGGCGCGCAGCTTGCCGGCCTTCACTTGCGGCGCCGCAGCGGCCACGGTGTCGATACCTAGCTGGATTTCGCCGCCCATGAGGGCGATCAGCGACTGGCTGCTGCCCCGGTAGGGCACGTCCTGCAGCTGGATGCCCGCGGCCTGCTCCAGCAGCGCGCCCGCCAGGTGCGGGCCAGAGCCCGAGCCGAAGGTGGCGTAGTGGATGCTCTTGGGCTTTGCCTTGGCTGCGGCGATCAGTGCGTTCAGGTCCTTGTACGGCGCGCTGACGCTGACGACCAGCACCAGGGGGGCCCGGGCCACGGTGGCCACGGGCACGAGGTCCTTGGCAGGGTCGTAGGGCAGCTTGCTGCGCAAGGCAGGGTTGACCGTGTAGCTGGTGGAGCCCGAAACCAGCAGCGTGTAGCCGTCGGGGTCGGAACGCACCACGGCTTCGGTGCCGATGATGGTGGAGGCACCCGGCTTGTTGTCGATCACCACCGGCGTGCCCAGGCGGCTGGCCAGCTTCTGTGCGAGCGCGCGTGCCACCACGTCGGTGCCGCCACCGGGCGGGAAGGGCACCACCATGCGCACGGGGCGCTGGGGCCAGGCGTCGGCAGGGGCTGCTGCCTGGGCGCAGGCCAGGCTGGCATGGCCGGCAAGAACTGCCAGGGTGGCAGACAGGAACGAGGCTCGAACAAGGCGTTTCATGCGGACTCCGGTGGTAGGGCCCCGGCAGCGGGCGGCGTGGGAGCAATGGCCACGTGGCGCCCGCGCAAGAGCATGGGTGAATTGGAGCCTCAAGCCATGCAAGATGGATGCTGGTTTACCATTGCTTGGAATAGAGATTTGGCAACTGACCATTGCCTTTTTGTGATTTAAACAACCATGGCCATTTCACTGCTCAGTCTGCCATTGCGCTACTTTCTGGAGGTCGCGCGCACCGGCTCCGTCAACCAGGCCGCGCAGCGCCTGCACGTGGCCGCTTCGGCCGTGAGCCGGCAGCTGGGCAAGCTGGAAGACAGCCTGGGTGTGGTGCTGTTCGAGCGCCAGGCGCGCGGCATGAACCTGACCGAGGCGGGTACCCGCCTGCTGGCCCACGCCAGTGCACACGATGCGCAGGCGCTGGAGCTGGTCGAGCAATTACAGGATCTGTCGGCCCAAGGTGCCCTGCGGGTGCGGCTGGCCTGCACCGAAGGGTTTGCGGCAGCCTTCATGCCGCTGGTCATGGCGGGGTTTCGGCAGGCGCACCCGCAGGTGCAGCTGCAGTTGCAGTTGCAGGTGGCCGTGCCGCAGGAGGTGTCGGCCCTGGTGCTGCGCGGCGAGGCCGATCTGGCGCTGAAGTACAGCACGGCGCCCGAGAAGGGCCTGCAGGTGCTGCACTCGGCCATCGCACCCATTTATGCCGTCATGCCCGCACAGCACCCGCTGGCGCGCCAGCGCAGTGTGAGCGTGGCTGACGTGGTGCGCTACCCACTGCTGCTGGGGGCCGCCAACACCACGGGGCGGCAGCTGTTTGACCTGAGCTGTGCGGTGCAGGGCCTTCGCTATGTGCCCGCTGTGGAGAGCAATTTTTCGTCGGCCTTGTTGCCGCTGCTGAGCGGGCAGGACGTGGTGCTGGCCAGCTACCTCACGGCGGCGCGATGGGTGGAGGCGGGCCTGCTGGCTGCCCGGCCATTTGACGAAACCCAGCTGCAGCAACGGCGCCTGCAGGTGCTGGCAGCCGAGGGCCGTAGCCAGTCCGCCCTGGTGCAGCAGTTCACGCAAGCGCTGGTGATCGCCATCGAGGAATACGGCAAGCGCAAGGTCGGGCGGCGCCGCAAGGCCGCCGCAGCGCCTGCCTCGGTGTTCTGACACATTGCCGCAGATTCCAGCTCGCTCACATTTGGATACGGATACCATCGGTGCCCTATCCGCACCACACCATGGCCAAGAAAGAACACGTTTCCGAGACCCAAGCCACCCAGCTGCTCAAGGCGAACAAGGTGGCGTTCACCGAACACCCGTATGAGTACCTGGAGCACGGCGGCGCGATGCACAGCGCCGAGGTGCTGGGTCTGGACCCGTTCACCGTGGTCAAGACCCTCGTCATGCAGGACCAGGACGCCAAGCCGCTCCTGGTGCTGATGCATGGCAACCGCAAGGTCTCCACCAAGAACCTCGCACGCCAGATCGGCGCCAAGTCGGTCGAGCCCTGTGCCCCCGAGGTCGCCAACCGGCACAGTGGCTACCTGGTGGGGGGGACGTCTCCGTTTGGCACGCGGCGCACCATGCCGGTTTACATCGAAGAGACCATCCTCGCGTTGCCCCGCATTGCCATCAACGGCGGGCGCCGGGGCTTTCTGGTGCAGCTGGACCCGCAGGTGTGTGTGCAGTTGCTGGGCGCCAAACCGGTGCAGTGCGCGCTGGCAGAATAGGCCGCCGCGCGATACAGCCCGTCAGAAGGCTGACCATTTGATTTCCAAGGAGTTGCTTTGACCGCCGTCTATCCCGTTCTTGCCACCGTGGCCGCCTACCTGCTGGGCTCGCTGTCGTTTGCCGTCATCGTGACGCGTGTCATGGGCCTGAGCGATCCACGCACCTATGGCAGCAAGAACCCCGGCGCCACCAATGTGCTGCGCTCGGGCAGCAAGGCGGCGGCCATCGTGACCCTGCTGCTCGATGCGATGAAGGGCTGGCTGCCCGTGGCGCTGGTGATGTGGTTTGGCCACCCCTATGGGCTCGAAGACGGCACCGTGGCGCTGGTGGGGTTGGCCGCTTTCCTGGGGCACCTGTGGCCAGTGTTTTTCCGGTTTGAAGGCGGCAAGGGCGTGGCGACGGCACTGGGCGTGCTGGTGGGCATCAGCGGTTGGCTGGGGCTGGCCACGGCGGCTACCTGGCTCATCATTGCGTTCTTCTTCCGCTACTCGTCGCTCGCCTCGTTGGTGGCCGCCGCGTTTGCTCCGGTGTACTACCTGCTGGTGGATGGCGTGGTCTGGTATGCCGAAGGCACGATTGCCGCCTCGATCGTGGTGATGGCGCTGCTGCTGGCCTGGCGGCACCGCGAGAACATCCAGCGCCTGATTGCCGGCACGGAATCACGCCTGGGCAGCAAGAAGGCGAAACCTGCCGAGGGCGAAGAGAGCGCCAAGGCAAAGCCCACCGCAAAAGCCAAGGCCAAACACTGATATAGCCACGCGCCCGGTTGGGCGCGTGCCCCGTGTCAGAGCGCGCCGGGCGCAGTCACCAGCCCGCGCAACCCTGCGCTGTGCTGGGCGGCGTACAGCCCCAGCCGCACCATGGTGCGGTGGTTGAGTTCCAGGCTCACTGCGGACCGGGCCAGGGCAGACTGGATGCGGGGCTTGCCGCTTGCGGTCTGGTACAGGCTGGGCTGGCTGCGGTGGTTGCCGGTGCTGTCCAGCAGGCTGGCCACCAGCGGGTGGTTGGCCTTGTCGCTGCGGCGCAGCACGATGGCGGTTTCGCCATTGTCCAGTTTCACAAACGTACCTGGGGGGCACAGGCCGATGGAGCGCACCAGGGTGTAGCTGACCTCGTCGCGCTGGTCCACCTCTTGTCCCACGATGGCACGCACCGAATCGGTGGCGCTGCGCCCGGCGCGGGATTTGCGCGGGCTGATCATGGCGGCATACCGGTCAATGGTGCCGAGGATGCGGGTGAGCCGGTCTATCGGCTCCTGGTTGGCCAAAGGCACGCGTTCGGCAATGCTGGCATGGTGTTGCCCCACCACGTCCAGCCAGAGCGGATCGTTGATGAACAGGCGTTCCAGCAGCAGCATGCTGTCTTCGGGGTGGCTCTTGATGGCCTCCTGCTGCTCCGCCGTGGGGCGCTCGCGCTGCACGGCCAGTTCGTCCTGCAGGGTCGTCATGCCGATGTTCATGGTGAGTGCCGCCCGCACCAGGCTGTCGCGCTCACGCTGCGGCAGCTTGAGCTCCAGCGCCATGATGTGGCACAGCGTGCCGCACACCAGCGCGTGCGAGGCGCTGTAGCCCACGGTGGATGTGGAGGCATGCTGGAACATCAGGTACAGCGCCGCGTCTATGTCGTGCGCCACCAGGTCTTGCAGCCAGGCATCAAACTGCCGCACCTTGCCCGGAAAGTCCTGCACTTGCAGCGGCCGACTCAGCAGCACCGACAGGGCCGACTCCAGGTCGGACCAGAGGCTGAGCAGGTCTTCGTACTCCCCTTCGGAGTGCGCGTGGGTGGAGGAGGGGTGTGCGGACATTGCGGGTGTACAGGCGTCAGTGGCGCTTTTCGAGCACCATCTGGTCGTTGGTGCGGGTCATCTGGAACTCGTTCAGGAAGCTGTTGCCCAGCAGCACATAGGGCATGGGCTGCGAGGTGATGATGGCCTCTACCCCAAAGACCTCGACGTCGCCGATGCGGATGGAGTCGAGCTTCATGCGCCAGCCCTGGGCGACGCCATTCGCAGTGTTCACGCGCACCGGCTGGCCGCTTTGGTAGTTGAGGCCCATACGCTCTGCATCCGGCCGCCCGATGGCGACGGTGGAGGCCCCGGTGTCCACCATGTACTGCATCACCTGCCCGTTGATGGTGCCGCTGTTCACAAAATGCCCGCGGCCGTCAGCCACCAGCTGAATGCGTTTGCCGCTGCCACTGCGTCCGCCCACGCTCACGGGCGCCTCGCCCAGTCGCAGTGTGCGCCGTGCGCCCTGGATTTCCACGGTGGCTTCGTCCTTGGCGACGGCGATGACTTTCACCCCCTGGAACTCATCCCCAGCGCCCACCGCCTTGGGCGGGTTGGCATTCACCACGATCAGCGCCTTGCTGCCCAGTACACCCGCCAGCGCCACCGCCTGCGCATGCGCCCAGGTGGGGCCCAGCAGCAACCCGATGCACAGGGCGAGGAGGCGCTGATACCGGCGCGGCCCCGGTGAGAGCCGCCGCGCAAGGGCCGCCCCGCCGCGCTGGCGGCGTCCCCCTGTCCGCAGCGCTCCGCGCTGCGAGAGCGGGGGGAGGGCCCACAGGACCTCAGGGGGATGTCGCTTCATGATCAGTCGCGGAAGTTGTCGAACGACAGTGGCACGTCCGTCACATCCTTGCGGATCAAGGCCATGGCGGCCTGCAGGTCGTCGCGCTTGGCGCCAGTCACGCGCACCTTGTCTTCCTGAATAGCGCCTTGCACCTTGAGCTTGCTTTCCTTGAGCAGCTTCTGGATCTTCTTGGCCAGCTCGCTCTCGATGCCGTTGCGCACCTTGATGACCTGCTTGACCTTGTCGCCGCCCATTTTCTGCACATCGCCCATGTCCAGAAAACGCACATCCACGCTGCGTTTGGTGAGCTTGTTGCGCAGAACATCTTCAATCTGGGTGAGCTGGAAATCAGCATCGCCGATCAGCGTGATGTCCTTGTCCTTGATCTCGATGCTGGCAGAGGTGCCCTTGAAGTCGAAACGGGTGGCGATTTCCTTGGCGGTGTTCTCGACGGCGTTTTTCACTTCAACCAGATTGGCTTCGCAGACGGTGTCAAAAGATGGCATGGTGGGTCTCTATCTCGGGGAAAACAGGTGCAGATATGGGGGCGGATCGCGGGGAGCCAAAAGGCCGGGTGCGACAATCGGGCCAATGG
>NZ_JBGFFF010000133.1:0-12449 GCF_056175785.1 Acidovorax sp. LjRoot204 | reverse complement strand
CCGTCCAGCAGCTTGATGGGGCGCACGGTCACGCCCTTGGACTTCATGTCCAGCAGCAGGAAGGAGATGCCGGTCTGGGGCTTGCCCTCGGTGCTGGTGCGCACCAGGTTGAACATCCAGTCGCCATGCTGGCCCAGGGTGGTCCAGGTCTTCTGGCCGTTGACGATGTACTTGTCGCCCACGCGCTCTGCGCGGGTCTTGACGCTGGCCAGGTCCGAGCCCGAGCCCGGTTCGCTGTAGCCCTGGCTCCACCAGACTTCGCCGCTGGCGATGCCGGGCAAAAAGCGCTTTTGCTGCTCGGCGTTGCCAAACGCCATGATCACCGGGGCCACCATCACGGGGCCGAAGGGGATGATGCGGGGCGCACCGGCCAGCGCACACTCTTCTTCAAACAGGTGCTTTTGCACGGCCGTCCAGCCCGGGCCGCCAAACTCTTTGGGCCAGCCAAAGCCCAGCCAGCCTTTTTTTCCCAGAATCTTGGCCCAGCCCTGCATGTCCTCGCGGGTCAGGCGCAAGGCGTTGTGGACCTTGTGAGAGATTTCTTTGGGCAGATTGGCGTGAACCCAAGCGCGAATCTCTTCGCGAAAGGCCTGTTCTTCGGGGGTGAATGCGAGATCCATGCGGTGCGTCTCCTAGTGATACTGCATTTGTAGCACGGTCGTTCGTTTTATTCCTGTCCGGGTGGCGACATTGGACTGAACTCAGGGGAAATGCCCAGCTCGGCGCACAGGCGCTGCACGGTGTTGCGCAGGCTTGCCACTTCGGCCTCCAGAGCGTCCACGCGGGCCTGCAGCGCGGGCGATGGGCTGGCGCTCGCACTGCCTGCGGGCGCATGGCTGGCGGTGGTGTCCACCGGCCCGCACATCAAATGCGCCCAGCGTTGCTCGCGCGCGCCGGGAGCGCGGGGCAGCTGCACGACCAGCGGGCCGCCCTTTTCGGCACTGCGCTCCTGCAGCTCGTCCAGAAAGGCTTCGACCGACGAAATGTCCGCAAACCGGTACCAGCGCTCGGCGTTGATGCGCAGCTCACCCGCCGTCTGCGGGCCGCGCAACATCAGCAAGCCCAGCAGCACGGCCGACTGCTCGGGCACGCCCACGCCACGCTGAAAGTTGTGCTCCCAGCGTGTGGTGCGGTTGCCGCTGCTCTCAAACGCCAGCGTCAGCAGTTTGAGTGAATCCAGTGCCTCCTGCGCCTCGGCGTCACTCAGGTTCATCACCGGATCGCGGCTGGTTTTCTGGTTGCAGCCGGTGACCAGGCCGTTGAGCGACATGGGGTAGCTGTCGGGCACAGTGCGCGCCTTTTCCATCAGGGTGGCGAGCACGCGGGCTTCGTTGGGGGTAAGGGGGCGGGTCGCAGGATCAAAAGGCATGGCTGGGATAATCCGAGGCAATTTATGAAGAACATCGTCATTCTGATCTCTGGCGGCGGCTCCAACATGGCCACCATCGTCCGCACGGCACAGCAGGAGCGCTGGGAGCAGCGCTACGGCGCCCGCGTGGCGGCCGTCATCAGCAACAAACCGGAGGCCGCCGGGCTGGTGTTTGCGCGCGAGCAGGGCATCGCCGCCGAGGCGCTAGACCACAAGGCCTTTGCCAGCCGCGAGGCTTTTGATGCCGAGCTGGCGGCCACCATCGACCGCCACCAGCCTGCCCTGGTGGTGCTGGCGGGGTTCATGCGCATCCTGACGCCTGGGTTTGTGGCGCACTACGCCGGGCGGCTCATCAATATCCACCCTTCGCTGTTGCCGGCCTTTACCGGCCTGCACACGCACCAGCGCGCCATCGACGCGGGCTGCAAGTTTGCGGGCGTGACGGTGCACCAGGTGACGGCCGAGCTGGATGTGGGCCCCATCCTGGACCAGGCCGTGGTGCCGGTGCTTCCGGGCGACACCGCCGAGACGCTGGCCGCCCGGGTGCTCACCCAGGAGCATGTGATCTACCCCCGCGCCGTGCGGGCGCTGGTGCGCTCCCTGTAGGGGGTGAGGTCGGGGCGAGGCAGGCCGGGCGCGTGGGGTGCCCACCGCTCCCACGTTGACAGGGTCAATGCTACTAAATTTATAGCTATCAAGGCATGATGCACTGGCGCATCTGGCCGATTTGGATCAGATTTCGTGTCCCAGGACCCACCCACCAGCCCCGGGGCCGGTTTCTGGCTCGCACAGCTCGTCAACTGACGGGCGAATCGCACTGTGCGGCCAGAAATCAGGGGCCCGGAGGGCGCCGCCGTGTCGTTCACACCTTGTCAGGCCACGGCGCTCAGACTGCTGGTGTTCGACACCGTGCGCCAGTCGCTGGCGGCGCGTTCGTACTGCTGCCGCGCAAAGTCGGCCAGCCGCGCCAGGTCGTTGCGGCCGGTGGACTCGGTGCTGGTGGTGGACTGCACCTGGCTGGTCAGTTGGTCGATGAACGCCTTTGACTCGCTGGCGCTGATGCTGGCATCGCCGTCGGTGTCGATGGCGTTGAACAGCGCGGTGATGGCGTCCTGCTCGGCTGTGCTGGTTCCGCCCGCCAGGCGCTCGGCGGCGGAGACCTTGCCATCCTCGTTGGTGTCTAGAGGGTCGTAGCTGGTCGCCGAGCTGCTGTCGGATGCGGCGCCAGCGCCACCTGCACCCCTCGGACCACCCGGAGGTGGTGGCATGCCGCCCATGGCCTGCATGTCATCGGCACCCGCGCCGGGGCCTGAGGGGCGACCCGCATCGAACTCGGCCTGCGTCAGGCTGCCATCACCATCGGTATCCAGCTGGCTGAACACGTCGTCGCTGCTCACGCCGGTCTGGCTGGCGGTGCCGCCGGACATGGCCTCCAGCAGGGCCTGCAGCTCGGTCTTGCTCACGGCGCCATCGCCGTCGCTGTCCACTTTGCCAAACAGGTCGTCGCCCGCCTGGCCGGTGGCGCTGGTGGCCGAATTGCTGCCTTCGCCACCGCGCGACTGGGCAAACGCCATGGTGGAGGGGGGCGGTGGCAGCACGCTTTGCAGAGTCTTGCCCAGCTCGTCGGCGTTAAGGCTGCCGTCGCCGTTGGCGTCGTATTGCTTCACCAAGTCGGCCGCGCTGGTCTGGCTGCTGACGCCGGTCTTCTTCGCCACGTCGTCCAGCAGGCCCTGCAATTCGGTGTCGCTCACGCCGCCGCTACCGTCGGTATCGATCTTGGACAGCAGCCGCTCCGGCGAAGGCCCCGGGCGCGATGCCCGCTGCACGCTCGCACTGGACCAGGCACTGCTGACGCTACTGATGGTCGTCATCGTTGTTCCTTTCGTTCCAAAGGTGGACCGGTGCCGGGCCCTCCACTGCGGAAGCCCTCAGCCATGGCCCGATCCCATTCTTGGGTGCGCGTGTCTCCAGGGTTTGTCCGCTTTGTACCAAGGCCGATACAAAGGGCAGATGCAAGGCATGAACAGGGGGGCAAAGGCCCGCCAGATTGCCCCGCGCAGGGGGCGCAGCCTCCCTAAACTTGGTGCGTTCTTTTGTGCCTGTGCCTGCCCATGCAACACATCCTGGTGGTGGACGACGATGTTGAGATCACCACACTCCTCACCGACTACCTGACCCGCTTTGGCTATGCTGCCCACGCGGCCTGTGACGCGCAGACGATGCGCGCCCAGATGGCCGCCCAGCCCATCGGCCTGGTGGTGCTGGATGTGATGCTGCCCGGCACCGACGGGATCACGCTGGCAAGGGAGCTGCGTGAGCGCTCGCGGGTGCCCATCATCATGCTCACTGCGCGCGCCAACCCGTATGACTGCGTGCTGGGGCTGGAGATGGGCGCGGACGATTACATGGGCAAACCCTTCGAGCCGCGTGAGCTGGTAGCCCGCATCCAGACCGTGCTGCGCCGCACGCGCGGCGCCGAGGCACCTGTGCGGCAAGGGCCTGATGAAGTGGTGCGGTTTGATGGCTGGACGCTGCACAGCCTGGAGCGGCATCTGGTGTCGCCCGGGGGCATGGTAGTGCCCTTGTCGAATGCCGAGTTCCGTTTGCTGTGCACCTTTTTGCGCATGCCGCGCCGCGTTTTCAGCCGCGACCAGCTCATGGAGCAGGCCCGCGGCCGGGCCATGGATGCATTCGAGCGAAGCATCGACCTGCTGGTGTCACGCCTGCGCAGCAAGCTTGCGGACGATCCGCGGTCGCCCTCCATGATCCGCACCGTGCGCGGTGCCGGGTATCTGTTCAACGTGCAGTCGCTGCAAGGGCAGGTAGGGTGGCCCCACTGACGCCAACGCAATTGCAGCTGCGCGCTGCAGTCCAGCGCTGCATGCCTGACACCCTGTTTGGCCGGCTCGCCCTGCTGCTCATCGCCGCCGTCATCGTGAGCCATGTGCTGGCGCTGACGCTGATGTTCGAGCTGCGCCCTGCCCATCCAGGCCACCCGCCCGGCCCGCCGCCGCACGCATTGGCGGCCGATGGGCGCCCATTGCCGCCGCCGGGGCCCGCACCGGGCTTGTGGAACGCACCACCGTCGCTGCAGCTGGGCCTGTTGCTGGACATCAGTGTGCGCCTGGCCGCATTGGTGGCTGCAGCTTGGTGGGCTGCGCGCTGGCTGTCGCGCCCCATGCGCCGGCTGGCCACGGCCGCACAGGAGCTGGGGCGTGACATCCACCGCACCCCGTTGCCCGAGGACGGCACGCTGGAATGCCGCGACGCCAGCCGTGTGTTCAACCAGATGCAGGCGCGCATCCGCCAGCAACTGGCCGAGCGGGACCGCTTTGTGGCGGCCGTGTCGCACGATTTGCGCACGCCCCTGACGCGGCTGCGGCTGCGCACCGAAAGCCTGGGCGACGCCCAGGCGCAGCAGCTGTTTCGGCGCGACATTGCCGAAATGGACGCCATGATTGCCTCCACGCTGGATTACCTGCGCGGCGTGGCGGGTGAGGAGGCTTGGGTGCATCTGGATGTGCAGGCCCTGGTGGACAGCATGGCGGACGACCAGGTGGCGATGGGCCACGCCGTCACCGTGGCGGGGCAGGCTGCCCCCTTGCGCGTGCAGGCCGTGGCACTGCGGCGTTGCCTGGACAACCTGGTAGGCAATGCCGTGCGCTACGGCGGCAGCGCCGAGGTCACGCTGCACGATGCGGCAGACGCCCTGACCATCGAGGTGCGCGACCACGGCCCTGGCTTGCCGCCCGAGGAGCTGGACCGGGTCTTGGAGCCCTTCTACCGTGTGGAGGCCTCGCGCAATCGCCAGAGCGGCGGGGTGGGGCTGGGGCTCACCATCGCCAGCGACATCGTGCGGCGCCACGGTGGCCGACTGGCGCTGCGCAATGCACCGGGCGGTGGGCTGGTGGTGGCCGCAGTGTTTCCGCGCGCTGTCGCCGGATATCAGTAGGGCTCAGGCGGCGGGAGCTTCGCCCTCCCATTTTTCAAACCGGGGGCGCAGCACGCCATCAATGAGCACTTGCTCCTCAAACATGGCGGCCGGCCGCACCCACAGGCCGCGCCGGCCATACAGTGCGCGGTACAGCGTCATGGGCTCCAGCGTCTCGCTGTGGCGCACGGTGTCGATCACTTCATAGAGCATGCCCTTGTAGTGGCGGTACAAGCCTGGTGGCGTGCGGATGAGCTCGGGCAGGTCGTCGTCGGTCATGGTGTTGCGGTGGCGTGAATGGTTAGGATGGCGGCTGAAAAAAATCAACCAGAGTGAGGGACGCCCGTGGATCAGGCAGATTTTGTGCACATGGTGCGCATGAGCGAGCATGCCAGCGCCGAGAACAGTCGCGCGTACCGCCGCAGTGTGGCTGCGTTTGCCGCCCTGGGTTATGCATGGGTGCTGGGGTGTATGGCACTGGCCGTGGGTATTTTGCTGTGGGTGGTGCCCCAGTTGCTGCAGGGGCGCTTTCGTTTCGCGATGCTGTGGGCCCTGCTGGGTGCAGGGGGTCTGCTGTGGGTGAGCCTGCGTGCGCTGTGGGTGCGGTTTGATGAGCCCCAGGGCGTAGAGATCACAGCGCTGGATGCCCCCGACCTGTTTGAAGCGCTGGCGCGCATCCGCCGCAAGATCAAGGGCCCCCCCATCCACAAGGTCACGCTGACCGACGAGTTCAATGCCAGCATCCAGCAACTGCCGCGTTTTGGGCTGCTGGGCGGCGCCGTCAATCACCTGAGCATTGGCCTGCCCCTGTTGATGGCGCTCGACCGGCCGCGATTCCTGGCGGTGCTGGCGCACGAGTACGGCCACCTGCGGGGCGACCATGGCCGCTTTGCGGCCTGGATCTACCGCACGCGCCTGTCGTGGATGCGCCTGAACCACAGCCTGGCCGACGATGAAGGCCCGGTCGCTGCCGCCACCCAGCTGTTCATGCGCTGGTACTTTCCGCGTTTCTCTGCCAAGACCTTTGCGCTGGCCCGCCAGGATGAATACGAAGCCGACCGGATCGCTGGCAAGCTGCTGGGCCGCGACGTGACCGCTGCGGCCCTCGCCGAGATCGAGATCCGGGGCGCGTGGCTGCAGGCAGAGTTCTGGGGCAGCCACTGGTGCGCAGCGGCAGGCAATCCGTTGCCGGTGGGCCCTTACCGCAGCATGCGCCGTGCCCTGGCCAAGGCCCCCGATGCAGCCWTTGCCAACGACGCCTTGCGCCAGGCGCTCAAACGCCTGAGCAATCTGGACGACACCCACCCCGGCCTGCGCGACCGCATTGAGGCACTGGATGCCACGCCCACGTTGCCTGACTGGTCGCGCGGCAACGCTTTGGCCCTGTTGGGGCCGGATGCCAAGCGCTGGGTGGCGCATTTCGACAAGCAATGGTGCCGCGACAATGCCAGCGAATGGAAGCAGCACCACGCCTGGCTGGGGCGCGTGCGCGCACGCGCCGAGGCCCTGGGGGCATCGACGGCACAGAGCAGTGCGGCCGACCTGGTGGAACTGGCCCGCCTCAAGCGCCACCTGGATCCGCATGCCGATGTGCGCGCCCTGTACGAGCTGGCCCTGCAGCGCAGCCCCGAATACCCCGCTGCACTGCGTGGACTGGTGCCTTGCCTGGCGGACGATGATCGGGAGGGCAAGCTCCAGCTGCTGCACCGGTTGTGGGAAACAGGCAGCAGCGACCGCTACTGGGCCGCGCGCACGGCATTGGCCGAGCTGGAGACCCCACGCCTGGGGCTGGACCACGATGCAGCCGCCTTCAAGCAGTGGCGCAAGCGGCTGGAACGCGCGCAAGAATCCGAAGAGCGGGCCTGGGAAGAGCTGTCGGGCACCTCGTTCTTCAGCCAGATCGTGCGGCACGACCTCAGCTCCTTCGAGCTGGCCGAACTGCAGTCCGAACTGGCCCGCTGCGCTCCTCTGGCCCGCTGCTGGCTGGTGCGCAAGAACCTGCGCGAGTACCCCCAGCGCAGGGCCTACCTGGTGTTTGTCGAGCTGCCGGGCATGGACGATGAAAGCCGCTATCACCTGTGCCGCGCGCTGGAGCGCAACCTGAGCCTGCCCGGCCCCGCGCTGGTGCTGTGGGCGGGCGAGTCACCGACGCTGCAGCAGATCGAGCGCTCGGCGTTCGAGCCGATCTATACCCGTTGACGCCCAGGCCGCGCATGGAGCGAATTGGCCGTTGAGGTTTGGCTCCCGCGTTGGGCGGGTGGGGGCGATGTCGCCAGGTTGGCAGGGAATGGGACAATCGCAGGATGCATCCCAAAGTTCTTCTCGACGCCTGCGCCGAACTGGTCAGGCTCACCCTCACGTTTGAACACCCCGCCGACGCGGTGGTGTCGCGTTTCTTCCGCGACAACCGGGGCCTGGGGCCGCGCGAGCGCGCCACGCTGGCTGAAACGGTTTACACCGTTCTGCGCAAGAAGCTCCTGTTTGACCACATGGCCCCGTCAGGCTCGGGTCCCAAGGAGCGCCGCCTGGCCATCCTGGGTTTCTATGGCCCGCGCGATTTCCTCAAGAGTGCGTTGACCGACCAGGAGAAAAACTGGCTGGACCAGTGCGATGCGGTCACGGTCGATGACCTGATGGAGCGCCATCGCCACAACCTGCCCGAATGGATGGTCAAGCCCCTGAAGGACCAGCTGGGCGATGGCTTCTGGCCGCTGGTGGAAAGTCTGGCCCAGAGCGCCCCCCTGGATTTGCGCGTCAATGCCCTCAAGGACAAGCGCGCCGATGTGCAAAAGGAGTTGGCCAAAGCTGGCATCAAGGCGCATCCCACACCGTATTCACCCTGGGGCCTGCGCATTGACGACAAGCCCGCGCTGACCAAGCTCGATGCCTTCACGCGGGGCGCCATCGAGGTACAGGACGAGGGCTCACAGCTGCTGGCCTTGCTGCTCGACGCCAAGCGTGGCGAGATGGTGGTGGACTTCTGCGCTGGCGCGGGGGGCAAGACGCTGGCCATTGGCGCGAGCATGCGCAGCACTGGGCGGCTGTACGCTTTTGACGTGTCAGCTCACCGCCTGGATGCGCTCAAGCCGCGCCTGGCCCGCAGCGGCCTGTCGAACGTGCACCCTGCCGCCATCGCCCACGAGCGTGATGACCGCGTCAAGCGCCTGGCGGGCAAGATCGACCGCGTCCTCGTGGACGCGCCTTGCTCGGGCCTGGGCACCCTGCGGCGCAACCCCGACCTCAAATGGCGCCAGTCGCCCAAGGCCATCGATGAGCTGGTGGCCAAGCAGACGGCCATCCTGGACAGCGCAGCCCGCCTGCTCAAGCCGGGCGGCCGTCTGGTGTATGCCACCTGCAGCATCCTGCCGCAAGAAAACGAGGCCATTGCCGAGGCCTTCAGCGCAACACACCCCGACTTCCAGCTGCTGGATGCTGGTGAACTGCTGGAGCAGCTCAAGGTCGAGGGGGCCAAGGGTTTGTGCAGCGGGGGCGCATCGGGCAGTGGTTATTTGCGCTTATGGCCCCATCTGCATCAGACCGACGGGTTTTTTGCCGCCATCTGGGCCAAAAAGGACTGAAACGCTGGAGGCAGGGCTCTAAACACCCTAAACCAGCGTAAATACTGTGGATTCCCCTGATCCGTTCAGAAACGGGCCCTCTAAAATTAATGACCTGTTTCGTTGGTGAGCGGGTTCTCTGTAGTAAGGTTTTTGTGAATATGCTGTTACCCGACTGGGCTGTACTGAACGCCGCCATTGACTGGCTGGGAAATGGGTTGTGGAACCTGTCCTGGTGGCAGATCGTGTTGTACACCCTTGCCACGACCCACATCACGATCGCGGCGGTCACGATCTTCCTGCACCGCGCGCAGGCACACCGCGCGCTGGACCTGCATGCCATCCCCTCGCATTTCTTCCGCTTCTGGCTGTGGATTGGTACCGGCATGGTGACCAAGGAATGGGTGGCCATCCACCGCAAGCACCACGCCAAGTGTGAAACTGTGGATGACCCCCACAGCCCCCAGACCCGCGGGCTGGACACGGTGATGTGGCGCGGCGCCGAGCTGTAYCGCGCCGAGTCSAAGAACAWGGAAACCATCAAGARSTWCGGCCACGGCACSCCCGAYGACTGGATSGAGCGCAATGTGTACACCCGCTACGGCTGGCAAGGCGTGGGCCTCATGCTCATTCTGAACTTGGCCCTGTTCGGTGCCCTGGGCGCCGCGGTGTGGGCGGTGCAGATGCTCTGGATTCCGTTCTGGGCAGCAGGGGTGGTCAACGGTGTGGGCCACTACTGGGGCTACCGCAACTTCGAGGCGCMGGACGCCAGCMSCAAYSTSTCGCCCTGGGGCMTSATCATYGGYGGCGAAGAGCTGCATAACAACCACCACACSTACCCCACGTCGGCCAAGTTCTCGGTCAAGCCGTATGAATTTGACATTGGCTGGGTGTACATCAGCCTCATGAAGAAAATTGGCTGGGCTACCGTGAAGAAGGTGCCACCCAAGTTGCAACTGGGCGATGTCAAGCCGGTGGCTGATGAAAAGACGCTGGAGGCCTTGATCGCCAACCGCTATGAAGTGATGGCGGGCTATGCGCGCGGTGTGCGCAAGGCGTGCAAGGATGAGATTGCCGCGCTGCAGGCCCGTCAGGCCGATGTATCGGTGCTCAAGGCCGCCAAGCGCTGGCTGCATCGCGATGCCGAGAAGGTGCCGGCGGGGGCATTGCCCCAGCTGGCCCAGGCCCGCGCTGCGCATCCGGCCCTGGACAAGATGGTGACCATGCGCGAAGAACTGCGTCAGCTGTGGCTCAACACCTCGCAATCCCGTGAGCAACTCACTGCTGACTTGCAGGCCTGGTGCCGTCGTGCCGAGGAGAGCGGTATTGCCACTCTGCGCGAGTTCTCCATCAGTCTGCGCGCTGCACGGGCCTGATGTAATGCCTTGGTGGCGCTGTTGGTCGGACCACTGACCCCGGCGCACCTCCCCATAAACCGCTGCAGGGCTTTGTGCCCTCAGCGGTTTTTTGTTTGCTGTGGACCTGCTGGCTCTCGAAGTTGGTGGGGAACAAGTCGTCGATGGCGGGAGGCGGTGCTGTAGTCATCGGGCTGCGTGGATTGCAGCCATGAAAAAAGCCGCCGGGCTGAATGCCGGGCGGCTTTTGGGATGACAAGAAAGAGACTGAATTACTTCAGCTTCATTTCCTTGTATTCSACATGCTTGCGAGCCTTGGGRTCRAAYTTCATGATCRRCATCTTYTCRGGCATSGTCTTCTTGTTCTTGSTSGTSGTGTAGAAGTGRCCGGTACCCGCRGTGGATTCCAGCTTGATCTTKTCGCGTCCGCCTTTGCTTGCCATGGTKCTACTCCTTAAGCYTGGCCRCGKGCACGCAGGTCTGCGAGCACSGMGTCGATRCCGTTCTTGTCGATCARRCGCAGKGCRGCGCTCGAAACACGCAGGCGCACCCAACGGTTTTCGGTCTCGACCCAGAAACGGCGGTATTGCAGGTTCGGCAGGAACCGGCGCTTGGTTTTGTTGTTGGCGTGGGAAACRTTGTTCCCCGTCATGGGCTTCTTGCCCGTTACGTCGCAKACGCGTGCCATGAGGACACTCCGATACTGATTAACGGCCGTTCGCTGAGCCCTGGGCTGTGTGCCCAGGTTGGCTTGCGGCCTCACCTCGCCAGAAAGGGTGGCGGTAACCCGATTTGCCTGTTTCGGAGGACCGCAAAAACGGGCCGAATTCAGCAAAGCCGCAAATTATAACCTGCAGCTCATTTTTTCATCAAGACTCTTGTTCGAGGAAGCGCTGGGCGTCCAGCGCGGCCATGCAGCCGGTGCCCGCGCTGGTGATGGCCTGACGGTACACATGGTCCTGCACATCGCCTGCGGCAAACACGCCGGGCACGCTGGTCTGTGTGGCAAAACCCTTGAGCCCACCCTGGGTGATGATGTAGCCGTTTTCCATCTCCAGCTGTCCCTGGAAGATCTCGGTGTTTGGCGCGTGGCCGATGGCGATGAAGCAACCTTGCAGCTTGATGTCTTCCGTGCTGCCGTCCTTCGTGCTCTTGATGCGGATACCGGTCACGCCCGTGTTGTCGCCCAGCACCTCGTCCAGAGTGTGGAACAGCTTGAGCTCGATCTTGCCCGCTGCCACTTTCTCGTTGAGCTTGTCCACCAGAATAGGTTCGGCCTTGAACTTGTCGCGGCGGTGCACCAGGGTGACCTTGCGGGCGATGTTCGACAGGTACAGCGCTTCCTCCACCGCTGTATTGCCGCCACCGACCACGCAGACATCCTGCTCGCGGTAGAAGAAGCCGTCACAGGTCGCGCAGCCGGACACGCCCTTGCCCATGAAGGCTTCTTCCGAAGGCAGGCCCAGGTATTTGGCCGATGCRCCAGTGGCCAGAATCAATGCGTCGCAGGTGTAGGTACCGCTGTCGCCGGTAAGTGTGAAGGGCCGCTTGCTGAAATCGACCTTGTTGATGTGGTCGAAGAYGATCTGSGTCTTGAAGCGCTCTGCGTGCTCSAGAAAACGCTGCATSAGCTCKGGKCCCTGCACGCCGTGCACGTCSGCRGGCCAGTTGTCSACCTCGGTGGTSGTCATCARYTGGCCRCCCTGGGCMATGCCSGTGATCAGCACCGGGTTCAGGTTGGCACGGGCGGCATAAACCGCTGCGGTGTAGCCCGCAGGGCCCGAGCCGAGGATCAGAACTTTCGCGTGTTGGGTGGTGGACATGGTAAAAGCCTGTGTTTTGCGCCCGCTACATGGGGCGCTGTTGGGAAAGCTGGGGGTTGAGCCGCCGAGTATCAACCGGCGTCCGCTCGCGAGAGTGGCCCCGTTTTCAATCACGGTGATTGTAAGAACCCATTGATAACCCGTTGCGGCTCCGGTTGGGTCGCGCCCCTGAAAGGAGATGTTTGCATGTCCACGATGTTGTCCAACCTCGACCTGCTGCGCCGGGTACCTTTGTTTTCGCTGCTGACGGTGGCGCAGGCCGAGGTGATCAGCGGCGCAGTGATCAAACGCCGCTTCAAGCGGGGCGAGGCGCTGGTGGAGCAGGGGCAAAAGTCCAATGCCCTGTTCATCCTGCTCACAGGGCGCGCCCGGGTCATGACCTCGGACAGCCGGGGGCGTGAGGTGATCCTGGCC
>NZ_JBGFFF010000132.1:0-12485 GCF_056175785.1 Acidovorax sp. LjRoot204 | reverse complement strand
GGGTCGCCAAGTTTGTAGCACTTGGCTTGTGTTGATAAATACAAGCGAAAAGCTGCCTGCCAGGAGTGGTAGTTCAGTTGGTTAGAATACCGGCCTGTCACGCCGGGGGTCGCGGGTTCGAGTCCCGTCCACTCCGCCAGTCATAAGCCTTTGCAGCTCTTTTGGGTGCACTGGTTTTTCTTTGGCATAAGCCAAAGAAGTTTGGGGGTATAGCTCAGCTGGGAGAGCGCTTGCATGGCATGCAAGAGGTCATCGGTTCGATCCCGTTTACCTCCACCAAATTTGTTAGTGGTATTTCGGTTAGTTCCAAGGTTTTGACCCYATCGTCTAGAGGCCTAGGACATCACCCTTTCACGGTGAGTACCGGGGTTCGAATCCCCGTRGGGTCGCCAAGTTTGTAGCACTTGGCTTGTGTTGATAAATACAAGCGAAAAGCTGCCTGCCAGGAGTGGTAGTTCAGTTGGTTAGAATACCGGCCTGTCACGCCGGGGGTCGCGGGTTCGAGTCCCGTCCACTCCGCCAGATATCAACCGCTGCAGTCGCAAGGCTGCAGCGGTTTTTTTATGCCTTGTTCTAATGCGCCCTGCGCTGGCAGGCTGTGCAAGCAGCGTGAGGCGGGGACCGCTACTGGGATTCGACCTGTTACAAGTGGTGGGGCCTGTGCAAGAATCGTCGGTACCCGGCCACGCCGCCATACCGCTCAGGCGGTCCTCACAGATCCATCCAGCGCCCATGAACCTTATTCGGCTGCAGATCCACCCACAGCACCTGGCCAGCTTCAAAGCCGTGGCGCCGGTGCTTTCCCTGTTAACCGGTGGGGTGATCGCAGCGTGGGTCTATTTTTCGGTGGCCAGCCCACAGCGGGTGGGGCATTACCTCACGTTGCACCAAGTGCTGGAGACGCTGTCCATTGCAGTGTCTGCCCTGGTGTTTGCGGTGGGGTGGAAGGCGCACAGTCTCAATCCGCAGCGCAACGTGCTCATCCTGGCCTGCGGCTTCCTGGGCGTGGCGGTCCTGGATTTTTCGCACATGCTGTCATTCGCCGGCATGCCCGACTACATCACGTCCAACTCGGTAGCCAAAGGCATCAATTTCTGGTTGCCCGCCAGATACCTGGGGGCGCTGACGCTCCTGGCTGCGGTGACGCTGCACTGGCGCGTGCCTGGCGATGCGGCCGCACCCGGCCCTGGCAGATTTGTGGTGCTGACGCTGGTATTGACGGCAGTGGCCGCCATTCATGCTGTTGTGTTCTGGTTTCCTCAGTGGTACCCGCAGACCTACGACGCCCACGGGCTCACGCGGTTCAAGATCGCCTCCGAGTATGGCGTGGTGGCCTTGTATGCAGCATCGCTGGGCGTGCTGCTGCACTGGGCGCGGGAGCGTGCCGCCTTTGATGTGGCCAGACTCTTCGCGGCAGTGTGGGTGATGGCCCTGAGCGAGTTCTTTTTCACGTTCTACATCATCGCTACCGATCCATTCAATCTGCTGGGCCACATATACAAGGTGGTGGGGTACTACTACCTCTACCGGGCCATCTTTGTGGGCACCATCGAGGCGCCGTATCGGGTGCTCAAGCAGTCCGACAAAGCCATGCGCGCTGTGCTGGATGCAGTGCCCGACCTGATGTTCGAAGTGACCCGCGATGGCCACTACGTGCAGATCCATACGCGCCAGCCCGAGCTGTTGCTGATGCCTGCCAGCGAGGTGGTGGGCCGCTCTATCCACGACATCTTGCCCCCAGCGGCCGCAGCGGTAGCGCAGGCTGCAATCAATACGGCGGCTGACCAGGGCCTGGCCCGTGACTTCCAGTACGCGCTGGACTTGCCTGATGGCAAGCACTGGTTTGAGCTGTCTGTGGCGCGCAAGGTGATGGACGATGAAGCGGACGATCACTTTGTGGTGCTGTCGCGTGACATCACGCAGCGCGTTCAGACGCTCGATACTTTGCGCAAGCTGCGCCATGCCGTGGAGCAGGCGCCCAATTCCATCTTCATTGCGGGCGCTGATGGCAACATCGAATACGTGAACCCTGCGTTCACCGCTACGACGGGCTACAGCCCCGAGGAGGTGATAGGCCGCAACCCGCGCCTGCTCAGCGCAGGGGCCACGCCAGCCAGCGTGTATGCCGACCTATGGGCGCATTTGACGTCAGGCCGTCCGTGGCGCGGCGAGTTCGTGAACCGGCGCAAGGGCGGAGGCGAATACAACGAGTCCGCCATCATCTCGCCACTGCACGACGAGCAGGGCCGCATCACCCACTACCTAGCTGTACAGGAAGACGTGACGGAACGTCGGCGTGACGAGGAGCGCATCCGCAAGCTGATCAACTTTGATGCACTGACAGGCTTGCCCAATCGCACGATGTTCGCCTCCCGTTTCAGCCAGGCCCTTGCACTGACCCAACGCAGCGGCCATCAGCTTGCCTTGTTGTATCTGGACCTGGACCACTTCAAGAACGTGAACGACTCGCTGGGTCACCAGGTGGGTGATGGGTTGCTGATCGAGATTGCGCACCGCTTGCAGTCGGTGGTGCGCGAGGAGGACACGGTGTCCCGACAGGGCGGGGACGAGTTTGTCATCGTGCTGCCGCTCACCGATGCCCAGCAGGCAGCCCACGTGGCCGACGAGCTACAGGCACAGGTGCGCCGCATCTGCAAGCTGGAGCACCACGAGCTGGTGGTCACGTCATCGATCGGTATTGCGATGTACCCCGAAGATGGTGGCGACTTTGAAACCCTGGCGCAGCGCGCCGACGCAGCCATGTTCCGCGCCAAAGAGTCGGGGCGCGACACCTACCGCTTCTTCTCGGCAGACATGCAGGCACGCTCGCTCAGGGTGTTGCACATCGAGAACGCTCTGCGCAGCGCCCTGGTGCAGGGCCAGCTGACGCTGCACTACCAGCCGCAAATCCGGCTGAAGGACCGTCAACTGGTGGGGGTGGAGGCCCTGCTGCGCTGGACCCACCCCGAGCTGGGCGCCGTCAGCCCGGCCGAGTTCATACCGGTCGCCGAGAGCAGCGGCCAGATTCTGGGCATCGGTGAATGGGTGCTGCGCACTGCGCTGGCCCAGGCCCGGCAATGGCGAGATGCTGGCCACACCGAGCTGGTGGTGGCGGTGAACCTGTCGATGGTGCAGTTTCGCCATCCGGGTCTGGTGGACATGGTGGGCCGGGCGCTGGCCGACAGTGGGGTGCCGTCGCAAATGCTGGAGCTGGAGCTGACCGAGAGCATCGCAATGGATGCGCCAGAGCAGGTGATTGCCATCGTGCGGCAGCTTTGTGACCTGGGTGTGCAGCTGTCCATTGACGACTTTGGGACCGGGTACTCGTCGTTCAGCTATATCCAGCGCCTGAAGGTACACAAGCTCAAGATCGACCAGTCGTTTGTGCGTCATTTGGGCGACGACCCCAGCGCGCCCCACATCGTGCGGGCCATCATTGGTCTGGCGCAAAGCCTGGGCCTGGAAACCATTGCCGAGGGCGTGGAGACGGCTGCGCAGCGTGACGTGCTTTGGGGACTGGGCTGCGACACCGGGCAGGGCTACCACTTCAGCCGTCCCGTGCCAGCTGCCGACTTGGAGGGGCTTCTCACCCAAGGCCACGCAGTCTTGGGTTGAGGAGGCGGGAGACCGAGGTAAGCCACCGCCACAACGAAACCGCCGCGTTGTGAGCGCGGCGGTCGGGTGGGCATCAGCAAAGTGTTTGGCTCTCAGGAGTCCTGCGGCCTTTCCGGGCCCCTTGTGGACGACTTTTTGTGCCAAACAGGCACCATGCGCTAGAGGAATATGCCTGAGGTGCTATTGAAAGAGTAGCATTCAGACATGCCTCTTTAACTCAATCCCCAGCTCAGCGTGGTGCCAGGCGAATGGCACCGTCCAGACGGATCACCTCGCCATTGAGCATGTCGTTTTCGAGGATGTGGCGCACCAGCTTGGCGTAGTCCTGCGGGGTGCCCAGCCGGCTGGGGAAGGGCACGCCCGCGGCCAGCGCGTCCTGCACYTCYTGCGGCATGCCRAACAGCATGGGGGTGCCGAAGATGCCGGGCGCAATGGTCATGTTGCGGATGCCGTTGCGTGCCAGGTCACGGGCAATTGGCAGGGTCATGCCCACCACGCCGCCCTTGGAGGCTGCATAGGCGGCCTGGCCGATCTGGCCGTCATAGGCAGCCACGCWWGCCGTGGAGATCAGCACGCCACGCTCGCCSGTGGATTCGGGYTCGTTCYTGCTCATGGCCTCAGCGGCTAGGCGGATCATGTTGAAGCTGCCGATCAGGTTGACCGTGATGGTCTTGCTGAACAGGGCCAGCGCATGCGCGCCGTTCTTGCCCACGGTCTTYTCGGCSGGSGCGATGCCSGCGCAGTTSACCAGGCCCACCAGCTTGCCCAGCGACACGGCCTTGGCCACCACGGCCTGGCCATCGGCCTCGTTGCTCACATCGCACTTCACGAACGCGCCGCCGATTTCCTTGGCCACAGCCTCGCCTTTTTCTGCCTGCATGTCGGCAATGACCACGGTGCCGCCCTGGGCGGCCAGCATGCGTGCCGTGCCTTCGCCCAGGCCTGATGCGCCGCCGGTGACGATGAATACCTTGCCTTGGATGTCCATGGTTGTCTCCAGTAAGTGACGTTAACGTAAACGTCAATTATGGCGCATCTCCCTGCCGTGCTGAACGCGAAAAAAAGCCCGGGCCAGGCCGGGCTTGAGGTGGCTGAGGGCAGGGCGGGTTACTGGAAGCCCACGCGGTCCAGCATCTGCTGCACCTTGGTGGTGTTGGCACCCACCGCGCTGATCGGGATGGTCTCGCTCTTGAAAGGCTTGCCGCCGGTCATGGCCTTGAGGGCCGGGTTGTCCAGTGCCACGCCCTTGGCAGCAGGCCACTCGTTGTTGCCGTTTGCAAAATAGTTCTGTGCCTCGGGGCTGGCCAGATATTCGAGGAATTTGATGGCGTTTGCCTGGTTCTTGGAGTGCTTGGCCACCGCGCCGCCGGCGATGTTCAGGTGCGTGCCCCAGGATTCCTGGTTGGGGAACACCACGCCCACCTTGTTGACCACAGCCACGTCTTCGGGCTTGTTGGAGCGCATCATGCGCGCCAGGTAGTAGGTGTTGGTCACTGCGATGTCGCACTCACCCGCAGCCACGGCCTTGATCTGGTCGGTGTCGCCGCCCTTGGGTGGGCGGGCCAGGTTGGCCACCATGCCCTTGAGCCAGGCTTCGGCCTTCTGCTCGCCCATGTGTTCCGTCACAGCGCCGAACAGGCTCAGGTTGTAGGGGTGCGAGCCAGAGCGGATGCACAGCTTGCCCTTGTTCTTGGGGTCACCCAGTTCTTCGTAGGTGTCCACATCGGCCTTCTGCATCTTGACCTTGTTGTAGACGATGACGCGCGCGCGGGTGGACAGGCCAAACCACGAGATGCCGCCGTCCGCTGCCGGCTGGCTGCGCAGATTAGCGGGGATGGCATCGTTCAGTACTTTGGACTGGATGGGCTGAAACAGGCCATCGACCTCGCCCTTGTACAGGCGGGCTGCGTCCACCAGCAGGRTCACGTCGGCGGGCGAGGCGGTGCCTTCGGCCTTCAGCCGGGCCAGGATGCCGGCATCGTCCGCGTCCACGCGGTTGATCTTGATGCCCGTGGCCTTGGTAAAGCCGGTGTACAGCGCTTCGTCGGTGGAGTAGTGGCGGGCCGAGTAGAGGTTGACCACTTGTTCCTGGGCGTGCACGGCGCCTGCAGCGGCGGCCAGGGCACAAGCGCTCAGYAAGGCTTTCACAGTCTTCGACATGGGTTGCGTCTTTCGGGGTTTAAACTGCGTCAATGATAAAGCAAACGCGAATTATTCTTGATCAATGTCTTGCGCAAAGCCCGGATTTCGGGTCCGGGTTTGAGGTGGCGCAAGGGCCGCATGCCGTGGATGCCGGACCACCGTAAAAAAGATCGGTTCGCCGCGCGGGCCCGTTCTCACGCTTGCGGCCTGTGGGTGGTCAGGCCAAAAAAAAGCCCGGTCGTAAAACCGGGCTTTAAAAGGATCCTTGAAACGGGGGTTTCGAGAGGATCCAAGGAGACAACTGAGGCGCTGTAGACAAGGTCAGCAGCGCACGGGTTGAATTATCAGGGTATTCCCTGAACACGGCCTAGAGGTTGCACTCCAGACCGCAGGTAGGGCGATTAACGCTTGCGGGGAGCGGCCGTCTTGGCAGCGTTGGCAGCGGTGTTGGCCACGGCGTTGAAGTTGGCTTCAGCCACATCAGACGCTTGCTTCACAGCCTTTTGTACCGACTCAAACGCGTTGTTGGCGGCAGACACGGCGCTCTTCATCACGGCCACAGCGGTTTCGGAACCGGCGGGGGCGTTCTTGGCGGCGCTGTCCACCAGGTTGGTGAAAGCCTTCTGTGCGTCGGTGGCCTGGGCTTCGAAAGCCTTGCCGAACTCRGCGCCCGTGCCCKRKGCGATGTCRTASAGGTGRCGGCTGTARGCRGCGGTCTTTTCRGCCAGGGGCTGGAACAGGCYMGCTTGCAGSGYCAGCAGTTCTTGTGCGTCTTTCACACCCAGCACGGCTTGCGTGTGGTTGGCGGCTTCGGACAGTGCAGCGCGCGAAGCGGTCACGTTCAGTTCGACSAGCTTYTCSACGCCTTCGAARGCCTTGGTGGTCARGCCRAACAGGGTTTCGATGTTGGCCTTGTGGGATGCCAGGATTTGTTCTGCGGTCAGCGACATGTCATATCTCCTAAAAATGAGGGCCCATGGGGCCGGGTGGTTCACAGACATCTGCGCTGACCTTGACCTGTTGGGTCATGTTGCAGTGCAGCATGGGTTGAATTTTAGGGACTTGCAGCGCTATTGCAAGGGCTTTTTGTTGCACTGCAGCAAATTAGACACGATCACCCAGAAATCCCCGGCTTGCCACAATTGCGTCATGCACGCCTACTACGCCGACCACTTCGTGTTGCCTTTGCCGGATGGTCACCGCTTCCCCATGGCCAAGTACCGCATGCTGCGCGACCGGATCGCCCAGCACCTGCCTGACGTGCTGTTGAAAGAAGCCCTGCCAGCATCGGATGAGGCACTGGTGCGCGTGCACAGCCCGCAGTACATCGACGCCATCGCCCAGGGCACGCTGGCGCCCGCAGCGCAGCGGGAGATCGGGTTTTCCTGGAGTCCTGCCATGGCAGAGCGCGCTCGCCGCTCGGTGGGCGCTACTCTGGCGGCCACCCGCGCCGCCTGGCGCGAGGGTGTGGCCGGCAACCTGGCTGGCGGCACCCACCACTCATATGCCGACAAGGGCAGTGGCTTTTGTGTGTTCAACGATGTGGCGGTGGCTGCCCGGCAGGCACAGGCCGATCACCTGAACGATGGATCGGGCTGGCCGCTGCAGGTGGCGGTCATCGACCTGGATGTGCACCAGGGCAATGGCACGGCCCATATCTTTCAGGGCGACGACAGCGTGTTCACCCTGTCGCTGCATGGTGCACGCAACTTTCCTTTTCGCAAGGAGCCGAGTGACCTGGACGTGGAACTGCCAGACGGATGCGCTGACGACGACTACCTGCACGCCCTGGACCAGGCCCTGGAGGCGCTGGACCATCGCTGCAAACCGGATCTGGTGTTCTATCTGGCGGGGGCGGACCCCCATGTGGGCGACCGACTGGGGCGTCTCGCCGTCACCCACGACGGGCTGGAGGCACGCGACCGGCGGGTGTTTGACTGGGCCTGGCAGCGGCGCATTCCCACGGTGTTCGTGATGGCGGGCGGCTATGGTAACGACCTGGAAGACACGCTGCAGGCGCAGCTCACCACTTGGCGCGTGGCCTGGCAGTACCACCAGCGCTGGCAGAATGTGCGGCCATGACCTCTGCCGCCAGCTCCTCTCCTGTCGCTTCTTCCGCGTCGGTCCGCCCGGCTCCGCAGCCGCGCAGCGCCTACCGCGTGTTCCGCCCCATCACCACACGCTGGGCCGACAACGATGTGTATGGCCATGTGAACAACGTCGTGTACTACAGCTGGTTTGACACGGCGGTGAACGCCCACCTGATCGACCAGGGCGTGCTGGACATCCATGCGGGCCAGACCATCGGCCTGGTCATCGAGACCCAATGCAATTACTTCGCGCCGCTGGCGTTCCCGCAGACGGTGGAGGCGGGCATCCGCGTCGCACGGCTGGGCGGCTCCAGTGTGCGTTACGAGGTGGGCCTGTTTGCGCAGGGCGAGCCGCTGACGGCGGCGGCGGGGCACTTCATCCATGTGTACGTGGACCGCGAAACCCGTCGCCCGGTGGCGGTGCCAGATGCATTGCGCAATGTGCTGCAGGCGCTGGTCATGCCTGGCTAATGGGTCGTTGATGGGCGGCTGATCGGCGGCCGCATGCCGTTGCCACTGATTTGATAGCACCAAGCGCTGGCGCAATTTGCACTTGGGCCCTGAACAGCCTGAATTTCCGGCAGCGGCTGAACGCTGGCTGACGCCGCCCGCAGTGCCGCGCACCGGGCGCCGTGATGGCCTACACTTTGCGGCTTTATCGTCCGGTCTGCGGCCGGAGCATCGCGTGCCCAGCGTGCGCGGTTTCTGAGGCGTGCCCTGTCCATGATCATCACCAGCCTGCTCGACACCGACCTSTACAAGTTCACCATGATGCAGGTGGTGCTGCATCAGTTTCCCGGGGCGCAGGTTGAGTACAAGTTCAAGTGCCGCAACCCCGGCGTGCAGCTGGCGCCGTTTGCCAACGAGATCCGCGACGAAATCCGTTCGTTGTGCAGCCTGCAGTTTCAGGATGCCGAGCTGGCCTACCTGCGATCGCTGCGATTCATCAAGAGCGACTTCGTGGACTTTCTGGGCCTGTTCAAGCTCAACGAAAAGTACATCACCGTGGTGCCCCAGCACAACGGCGAAATCGACATCACCATCCGCGGGCCCTGGCTGCACACGATCCTGTTCGAGATCCCGGTGTTGGCCATCATCAACGAGGTGTACTTTCGCAACACGCAGAAGGTGCCCGACTTTCCGGAAGGCCGCCGCCGTCTCGACGCCAAGATTGCGCTGCTGCAGGGCGAGGGCCTGTCCGACCTCAAGATTGCCGACTACGGCACGCGCCGCCGCTTCAGCCGCGCCTGGCACGAGGAAGTGCTGCGCGTGCTGGTGGCACGCCTCGGTACCGGGGACCGCCGCCCAGGTGCGCCCGCCGGCCCCGGGCAGTTCGCAGGCACCAGCAACGTGCTGTACGCGATGAAGCTGGGCGTGACCCCCCTGGGCACCATGGCGCACGAATATCTGCAGGCCTGCCAGGCGCTGGGCCCGCGGCTGCGCGATAGCCAGGTGTTTGGCTTCGAGATGTGGGCCAAGGAATACCGGGGTGACCTGGGCATTGCGCTGTCGGACGTGTACGGCATGAGCGCCTTCCTGCGCGACTTCGACCTGTACTTCTGCAAGCTGTTCGATGGCGCCCGCCATGACAGCGGCGACCCGTTTGCCTGGGGTGAACGCTTGCTGGACCACTACCGCAAGAACCGCGTGGACCCGCTGACCAAGACGCTGATCTTCAGCGATGCGCTCACCATCCCGCGCACCATCGAGCTGTACCAGCAGTTCCGGGGTCGCTGCCAGCTCGCGTTTGGTATCGGCACCAACCTGACCAATGACCTCGGCAGCCCGCCTGCCCATGAGCCCTTGCMGGTCGTCATCAAGATGACGCGCTGCAATGACCAGCCTGTGGCCAAGCTGTCGGACACGCCGGGTAAGGGCATGTGTGATGACGAGAAGTACCTGGCCTACCTGCGCCAGGTGTTTGATATCCCTTCGCCGGTGTGACCGTGCCCCGCAGGTGCCATGGCCCTGCGTCCCCTGATTTTTAGCAATGAGACGGAGACAAGAACCATGAAATTTTCGCGCGGGCTGGCAGTGGCCGGCCTACTGGCGGCGTTGCCGGGTCTGGCACTGGCGGCCGATATTGACGGCAGTGCGCTGTCGGTGCTGTGGGGCGTGCCCTTTGCCGGCATTCTGCTGTCGATTGCCTTGATGCCGCTATTGGCGCCCATCTTCTGGCACCACCACTTTGGTAAGGTCGCAGCCGGTTGGGCGCTGGCTTTTCTGGTGCCGTTTGCGCTGGTGTTTGGCCCGGGCGCGGCGGGCGCGAGTTTTGTGCATGCGCTGGTGGCCGAATACATTCCGTTCGTCATCCTGCTCACCGCGCTGTTTACCGTGGCGGGGGGCATCTACATCCGGGGCAACCTGCATGGCAGCCCGGCGCTCAATACCGCAATCCTCGCTATTGGCGCGGTGCTCGCCAGCGTCATGGGCACCACGGGAGCGTCGATGCTGCTCATCCGCCCGTTGATCCGCGCCAAYGACAACCGCAWGMRCAMGGCGCAYGTGGTGGTGTTYTTCATCTTCATCGTGTCCAACGCCGGGGGCTCGCTCACACCCTTGGGTGATCCACCGCTGTTCCTGGGCTTCCTGAAGGGGGTGGACTTCTTCTGGACGGTGAGCCACATCTTCCCCGAGACCCTCTTTTTGGTGGGCTCGCTGCTGGCCATCTTCTTCGTGATGGATTCCTGGTACTACCACCGGCGCGAAGAGGTGCTCAGGGYCGACCCCACGCCCGACACCAAAGCCATCGGTTTTGACGGTAAGGCCAACTTTGCGCTGCTGGGCGTGGTGGTGGCGCTGGTGCTGCTCAGCGGCCTGTGGAAGTCGCAGGTGGCGTTCACCATCGCCGGGGCCGAGGTGGGGCTGCCCGGCATCGTGCGGGACGTGGGCCTGATCATCGTTGCGCTGGTGTCCCTGCGTATCACGCCCAAGCAGGTGCATGAAGACAACCAGTTCAGCTGGGGCCCCATGCAGGAAGTGGCCAAGCTGTTTGCGGGCATCTTCCTCACCATCATTCCGGTCATTGCCATGCTCAAAGCGGGCGTCAATGGCCCGTTTGGTGCCGTGGTGTCTGCCGTCACGCGGCCAGACGGCACACCCGACCCGGCCATGTACTTCTGGGCGTCCGGGCTGCTCAGCTCGTTCCTSGACAACGCGCCGACCTACCTSGTSTTCTTCAACACCGCMGGSGGCGACCCGGCCGTGCTGATGACCACCCTGGCCCCCACGCTGGCCGCCATCTCGGCGGGCTCGGTGTTCATGGGCGCCAACAGCTACATCGGCAATGCGCCCAACATGATGGTCAAGGCCATTGCCGAAGACCGGGGCGTGAAGATGCCCAGCTTCTTCGGCTACATGCTGTGGTCGGGGGGCATTCTGGTGCCGCTCTTTATCGTCATGACTTTCATCTGGTTTAGATAGTGAACATCCCCCTGAGCGGCTGCGCCGCTTCCCCCTTCTCTCGCACCGCTGCGCGCTGCGGGAAGGGGGACGCCGCCCTCGCTGCAGGGCGGCCTTTGCTCGGCGGCCACTGGCTTGGACCACGCCAGTTTCATAGGCCGACGTGCGTTGCGAATAGTTTGGAGATTGAAGACTTATGAGCAAACCCCGCATCCTGGTCGCCCGCGCGATCTTTCCTGACATCGTGGAACGCCTGCGCGAGCACTTTGACGTGGAGGCCAACCCTGACGACGTGATCTGGACCCCGCAAGAGCTGGCTGCGCGCCTGGCCGACAAGGACGGGGTGCTGACCACCGGCAGCCAGCGCATCGATGCCGCACTGCTGGCCGCTGCGCCGCGCCTCAAGATCTGCGCCAACATGGCGGTGGGCTACAACAACTTTGACGTGGACGCCATGACGGCGGCTGGCGTGCTGGGCACCAACACGCCTGACGTGCTCACCGAGACCACCGCCGACTTCGGCTTTGCATTGCTGATGGCCACGGCCCGCCGCATGACCGAGAGCGAGCATTACCTGCGCGCCGGAAAGTGGACCAAGTGGAGCTATGACATGTTCGCGGGCAGCGACATCCACGGCAGCACGCTGGGCATCATCGGCATGGGCCGCATCGGACAGGGCATTGCCAAGCGCGGCGCGCACGGCTTTGGCATGAAGGTGGTCTATCACAACCGCTCGCGCCTGTCGCCCGCGCTGGAGGCCGAATGCAAGGCCACCTACGTAGGCAAGCATGAGTTGCTGCGCACCGCAGACCATGTGGTGCTGGTGGTGCCCTACACGCCCGCGTCGCACCACACCATCGGCGCGGCCGAGCTGGCGTTGATGAAGCCCACGGCGACGCTCGTCAACATTGCGCGTGGCGGCATCGTGGATGATGCCGCGCTGGCTGTGGCCCTGCGCGAGCGTCGCATTGCGGCGGCGGGGCTGGATGTGTTTGAGGGTGAACCCAGCGTGCACCCCGACCTGCTGACCGTGCCCAACGTGGTGCTCACGCCGCACATTGCCAGCGCCACGGTGCCGACCCGGCGCGCCATGGCCAACTTGGCGGCGGATAACCTGATTGCCTTCTTTGACGGGCGGGGGCCGCTCACGCCGGTGAATCAGCCCGCCACCCTGCGTTGATGCGGGATTTTGGGTCCAATCGACCGGATGCGCTAGTCAATCATGCGCTGATAGCT
>NZ_JBGFFF010000131.1:0-12491 GCF_056175785.1 Acidovorax sp. LjRoot204 | reverse complement strand
GACGGGCGTCACGCACTGCGCCCCTACCCGCTTTGCTGCATCAATGAAAGCCGCCATCGCCGTTCGCATGCCGAAGTTGGCATGGAAGGCCGCCGCGTCGTACTCCGGCGCAAACGCCTTCAAGGGCGTGGGCACTGGAGAAAAGGTATTGGTCTCGTGGTTAAGACGAGCAATCAGAAACTTCATGAAACGCCCTTCGGGATTCAATGCGGGATGGGCCAGAGCTCAGGCCAAGCCCACGCCCAGATAACGGTCTTTGACCTCTTCATCGGCAAGAAAGCTTGCGTTGTCGGCTGTGTAGACGATGCGTCCTTGTTCCAGGATGCAATGGCGGTCGGCCAGTTGCGTGCAGACCTCCAGGTTCTGCTCCACCAGCAAGATGGCAACGCCTGCGGCCTTGATGGTCTTGAGCTGGGCCACGATTTCCTCCACGATCACGGGGGCCAGCCCCTCCACGGGCTCGTCCAACATGAGCAGCTTGGGGTCGTTCATCAGCGCGCGGCCGATCGCTAGCATTTGCTGCTCGCCGCCGGAGAGCTGCCCACCGCCGTTACGCTTGCGCTCCTTGAGCCTGGGGAAAATGCGGTACACGTCGTCCAGTTGCCAGGGTGAGCTTTTTCGCAGGCCCAGCATCAGGTTCTCTTCCACGGTCAGCAGCTTGAAGATGCCCCGGTGCTCCGGTACCAGACACACCCCCTGCCGGGCGATCACATGCGAAGCCTGACCCTGCAGCGGTTTGCCGGCAAATGCCACACGGCCCTGCGTGGGAGCGACTACCCCGGCGATGCTCTTGAGTGTGGTGGTCTTGCCTGCGCCGTTGCGCCCCAGCAGGGTGACCAGTTCGCCGTTACCCACTGTGAAACACACACCCTGAAGCACATGGCTTTTGCCGTAGTGGGCATGCAGGTTGTCAACATCGAGAATCATGCCTTGCCCCCTGTGATCATGTTGCCCAAGTACGCAGTCCGCACCCTTTCGTCGCTGCGTATGTCGTGTGGCATGCCTTCGGCCAGCACGCGSCCCAGCTGCATCACSGTCACGGTGTCSGAGATRTCCATCACGATGTTCATGTTGTGCTCGATCARSACCACSGTGTGYKCRTCGCGCAGGCYSYKGATCARSCGCTTCATGTCGTCSAGGTCRTCGATGCCCATGCCCGAMGTSGGCTCRTCCAGGAARATGGCCTTGGGCCKKGCRGCCAGKGCCATGCCCACTTCCAGCCGGCGCTGCTGGCCATGCGAAAGATTGCCAGCGGGGGTGTCTGCGAGGTTCTCCAGTCCCACCTTGGAAAGAACGGCGTCAACCACCTGCGACTGCGCACGCGCCCCTACCGGCTCGTGCCAAGGATTCAGGGCGCGTGCAGGCTGTACGCCTTGTGCGCCGAGGCGCAGGTTCTCACGCACGGGCAAGCTCAAGAACAGGCTGGTCACCTGGAATGAACGCGCAATGCCTCGCTGCACCCGTCGATGGTCTGGCTCATGCGTGACATCCTGTCCATCAAAAAGAATCCGGCCTCCACTGACTGCCTTGGTGCCGGTGAGCATGTGGAACAACGTGGTCTTGCCAGCACCGTTGGGGCCAATCACCGAATGCACGGTATTCGCACGCACCTGGAGACTTACACCGCCCAGCGCTGCAAACTTGCCATAGTGCTTTTCGACATCAATAGCTTCCAACAAGATCGGGGTCTTTGGGCTCATGCCTGTTCTCCTTTCGCAGGAACTGCAGCTGCCGATGGCGCCACCACCGTGCCAGCCGACTGTTTGCGATGCCCTTGCAGCCGATTCCAGACCGTTTCACCCAGGCCCCACAGCCCGCGCTGCATCCAGAGGCTCACGGCCATCAATGCAATGCCCAGCAGCAAAAGCCAACGCGGCCACAGTTGAGACAGCCAGTCGGCCAGCAGCASRTAGAACGCYGATCCCAGCASCGAGGCAAACAGGTTGCCSGTSCCGCCRATSACYGTCATSACCAGGATCATYTCRCTGGTGTGGTACTCCGCGTTGGACAGCGGAGCCAGGCCGGTCATCATGGCATGCAGCGCCCCCGCGAGACCGGTGACAGCACCCGAGATCACAAACGCCTGCAGCTTGAGCAGCCTGAGGTTGTAGCCAATGGCAGCCGCACGCTCTTCGTTGTCTCGCACTGCCAGCAAGGTTCGCCCGAATGTCGAGCGTGACACCTTGAGCAGCAGCCAGAACACCACCAGAAAAATCAGCGAAACAAAACCATAGAACTGCCAAGGCGACGCCAACGTCCACAGGTCAAAGCCCAGGATGGACACATTGGGACGAGGGATATCCATCAACCCGTTGTCCCCCCCCGTCAAGCCGGTAGCCGTATACGCAATGAAATAGAACATCTGCGCAAAGGCCAATGTCAGCATCACAAAGTAGGTGCCACGCTGGCGAATGGCCACCCAGCCCACCACGGCCGCCCCGAGCGCTCCCATGACTGTGGCGAGCAGCAACGCAAGCGGCATGGGAACAGGCCAGCGGGTGAGTAGCAAGGCAACGGTGTAACTGCCCAGACCAAAGAAGATGCCCTGCCCGAACGATAGCAAGCCGGTGAAGCCGAGCAGCAGATTGCAACCCATGGCCGCCAGCGCAAAGATGAGTACCTCGCTAGCCAAGGAGCCCGACTGCATCAGCAACGGCATGGCCACCACCACCACTGCTGCAAACAGGAAATGCGTGTATTTCTTCATGGGGTTCACTCCTTGCGGCCCAGCAGGCCGTGGGGACGCAGTAGCAGCACCGCCGCCATGGCCACATAGATCATCAGGCGGGCCCCTTCTGGCCATAGCGTGCTCATGACGCTTTGCACAATGCCGATCATCAATCCGCCCAGTAGTGCGCCACTGAAACTGCCCAGCCCCCCCACTACCACCACAACAAAGGCTACCGCCAGGGCTTCAATGCCCATGAAGGGTTCTGCTCCACGAATGGGGGATGCGAGCACGCCGGCCAGTGCAGCGGTGGCTGCACCCAAACCAAATACCAGGCTGAAAATACGCAGCACATTGATGCCGAGCAGCGAGACCATCTCGGTCGACTCGCTGCCTGCTCGCACAGCGCTACCGAGTCGCGTGCCCTCAAGAACCCACCACAGCAGCACYGCSAGCACSGMRGTGAAGCCGATCACGAACAGSCGGTACTTSGGRTAGATGAAACTGCCCCACATCACCACTCCCTGCAGCGCGTCGGGAACCGCCACGCTGTCACCCAGTGGGCCCCATTGCAGGATCACCAGCTCCTGGACTGCGAGTGCCAGACCCACCGTCACGAGGATGTGAAACTCATGGTCCGAGGCATACACGTGGCGCAGGACCAGCTTTTCCGTGGCCCAGCCAATCGCCCCCACCACCACCGGCACCACTACCAGAGCCAACCAGAAGCTCATGCCCCATCGCGTCATCTGGTAGCAAAAATACGCTCCGATCAGGTAGAACGCCCCATGCGCGAAGTTCACGAATCGCAGCAAACCAAAAACAATGGACAGGCCCACCGCCAACAGGAAATACAGCATGCCAATGCCGATTCCATTGATAACCTGTAGAAGGTAAATGTTCATAAAGTGCTCGGCCGAACGACCACCAGCCGCACCCTGTCGGTGCCGCTGGGGTTCTCAAAAAATGGGGCGGCCACAGCGCGCGCATGGGGCTATGCCCAGCCCGGCGGACGCCGCGAGGGTCAGGCGCGCTTGCAGCCCGTCTGGTCGATGGGCAGGAACGACTTGCCCGAACTGAGTACGTCCACGTAGTCGTCCTTGTTCTTCATCTTGGACTTGGCCTTGCCCTTGAGCAGGTAGTAGTTCTTGAGCACCTGGTGGTCCGCCTTTCGCACCTCTTCCTCACCGGTCAGACCCTGGTATTTGTGGCCCTCCAGTGCGGCGATCACGGCTTTTTGCTCCACGGACCCGGCCTTGATGATTCCGTCGATCAGCAGCTTTGTGCAGATATAGGAGCCCGCCAGGCTGTAGTTGGGGTTCATCTTGAGCTTGTCATTGGTGCGTTTGACAAGATCGCGGTTGAGTTCGGAATCCACCGTGTGCCAGTACTGGGCACCAAAGTAGATGCCGTCGCACAGGTCAGCGCCCAGCGATTCGAACTGCTCCAAACCAGAGGCCCAGGCCACCAGGATCGTCATGTTCTTGTGCATACCAAAGCTCACGGCCTGGCGGAGCGTGTCGGCACATTGCGCGCCAAAGTTCAGCAGCAGCAGGACATCGGGCTTTGCGGCCAGGGCATTGGTGATGTAGCCGCTGAACTCCTTCTCGGTCAGCGAGTGGTAGCTGTTACCCACATGCTCGATCCCCTTTTCCTTGAAGATGTTCTTGGCAGCCGACAGCAGGCCATCGCCAAACACGTACTGCGGTGTGATGGTGTACCAGCGCTTGGCCTTAGGCATGGAATCGATCAGCGGGCGCACCGTCTGCTCGACGGCGCCGAAAGTGGGTACCGACCAACGGAAGGTCGCAGCATTGCAGTCCGACCCAGTGATTTCATCGGCCCCTGCCGTGGTCACAAACAGGCCGCCAGCCTTCTCGGCCTCCTTGCCCATGGCCAGGGCCTCGCCCGAAAGGATGCCGCCCGCGAAGAATCGAGCCCCTTGCTGCTGGGCTGCTTCCTGCACCTTGCGCACGGCTGTAGCGGGCTTGCCCTCTGTGTCCAGGAGTGTGTAGGCCAGCGGGCGATTGAGGGCTTTGCCATATTGCTCAATGGCCAGTCGCATCCCCATGTCGGCGAACTTTCCGTTGGCCGCAAAAGGACCGGACATCGGTACCGGACAGCCAAACTGAATGGCGCCCGGGGCCTGCGCAAAGGCGCTGCGGGTCAGGCCGATAGAGGCGGACAGCGCACTCAGTGCCGAGACTTGCAGAAGATGACGACGTTGCATGGAGGACTCCAGTGAGTAGAAGTGGGAGATCAAGAGTTGCCACCTCCATGGTGTCCAAGAAACCACCTTCCTGATCTTTCCAAATCTTTCATTTGGATTCATGCAAGCACAGGGTTAACCCAGCACGCTTTCGTTGCTGGCGCGGCCAAGCCGCGGCGCGCTCCCCGTCTGGTTTAGCGCCGCTTCAAGATGATCACGGGAGTGTCAATGCAGCCGTTGAGTGTCCTGCACGAGCTGYGCTGAGGCTGTAAAGGCGTAGCCAATCTGGTGCAGCGTCTTGACTGGCAGAGGTTCAGAAAACGCTTCCGCTGCCTTTTTGCGCAGCCTCGTGAGAAGCAAGTTGAGCCGTTCAGCCCCGTTTTGGGCACGAGCACCAAACAGGTGAGTGCTGAGGTCGCGCTTGGGCACGGGCTGACCATCCGCTCGCAGGAGTTGCTGCAAGAACATGAACTCGTGGGTCGTCAGTTGCAGACACTTGCCCTGCGGCGATGACAGTACCCAGTCCTTCATGGCCAGCACCCAGCACGCCGCCTTTGCGACAGGTATGGTCGCAGCAATCAGCGATCCTGCGGGGTCTACGGCTGTCCTGGGGGCAAGTCGGCTCGCCGTAGCGTCAATATTGGCGGCCAACTCCAGCAGGTTGACCGGCTTGACCAGGTAACGATCTGCCCCAGCACGCATTCCTGCCAGGCGATCGTCAAGTGAATCTCGGGCGCTGAGGATGATCACCCCCACCTCGGGTCTGGACTTGAGTAGCGACGCCACGCTGAGGCCATCCTCTCCGGGAAGCCCCAGGTCCAAGAGAACCACATCGACCGGCTGAACGGTGAACCCTTTGTAAAACGCCTCGGCGCTACCCGCACCCCAAACGCTATAGCCCGAGTCGAGCAAGAATTCCTCGATGCTGTGCAGTTGATCGGAGTCGTCCTCTACGATAGCAATGCTGGGCTTGGATTGGGTCATGTTGCGAATACCTCCGGCACCTGTCCGGAATGCAACATTCAGGCCACCGGTGTCACGTTCAACGGGATGTCGATCACAAAGCGAGTGCCTTGGGGTTGGACGGCCTGTAGCTGGACAGCCCCACCATGCAAGTCAACGATCCGTTTTACCAAAGCCAGCCCCAGTCCGGCACCGGGTTTGCCCTCTGCCGTACGGCCGCGGCGGTACTTCTCAAACACCAGCGTTTGCTCTTCCAGCGGAATGCCAGGGCCTTCGTCCTCAATGACAAAACGGCACTGGCCCTCTTGCTGATGCACGCTAAAAGACACCGTTGCACCCACCTCGGAATACTTGAATGCGTTCGACAGCACGTTCATGAGCATCACGCGCAACAGCACGGGGTCGCCGTTCAATGATGGCAACCCGGGTTCCACCGTCAGGTACAGCGGGTGCTCGGCAGACAGTTGGCCACCGTTTTCTGTTACCCACAGGCACAACTCTCCCACGTCAACGGGTACTGGCTCTACCGCAAAGTTGTGGCTATCAATGCGGTCCTGGGTCAGGCAGTTGTCAAAGAAGTAGCTCAATCGCGCCGAGCCCCGCAGGATGCGCTGCGCCAATGCCAGCTGCGCGGGCACATCCTTGGAGCGCAGCGCAAGCAACTGCCCGGCGGTGTTGATCACCGCCAGTGGAGAACGTACCTCATGGGACAGCATGGCGATGAAATGGCGCTGGTCGGTCAGCGTCTGCTCAATGGAGGCCACAGCACTCTCCAACTCCTGGGTGCGTTGCGCGACCATTTGCTCCAGATCTTCGGCATGCTCCTTTAAATGCCCTGCCATGTAGCCCATGGAATCCGCCAGAGACCGTAACTCGCGAATAGGGCTGGATTTCGGTGCCTGGGCATTCCAGTCGGACTGGGTCAGTCTGACTGCCCAGTCACTGAGTACCTGCAAGGGTCTCACCAACCGGCTGGCTACGAACACCGAAAACAGCACTGAAGCCAGCAAGACGGCCAGCGTGGTGTAGATTGTGTTGCGTAGCACCCCCCGCAACGGCGTGTTGAAGCGGCTCTCAGGCAGGATGATCGCCATCGTCAGCGCAGGACCGCGATCCAGCGCATGCGTCCACCAACGCGCCAGGTGGCGCACGCCGTCCACATCCATGAATCGGTTTCCCTCGCGTTGACCGCTCTGCAGGATGTGCTGCCCCAACGCACGCATCACGGGGTCGCGGCTTTGGTCGATGCGCACACGCTGCCCATCCACCAAAGCCGATACACCTGCAGACGGATCGTGCGAGGACATTGCAAGCAGTTCTCCCGAGGCCTCGGCCAGAAAGGCCCTGCCCCCGGACTCGGAGGCCAGCGCGGCCAGAAACTCGTTGAGCTGGGACAGCGCCACATCGGCGGTGACTACCCCGATCAAACTGCCATCGCGTGAGCGGACCGGAGCTGAAATCCCCATGCCAATTGCGGCGTATGCGCCTTGCGCATCGTTGATCATGTAGCGATAAGGCGCGTACCACGCGACCCCATTATTGGCAATCGCTGACTGGTACCACGGACGGGTACGTGCGTCAAAGCCCACCTCGCTGCGGGAAATCAACGTTGGCTCGCGACTCACGGCGTCGATACGCAAAACCTCCATGGCCCGGCCATCACTGATCCGTGCGCGCAGCATGCGCAAAGCGCGGTCCTCCCCCAAAGGGGGACGGCTGCCGGCGTAGTACTGACCATCAGGCATGCCCATGGATATGAAGGTCAGTTGGGGTTGCTGGTCGATCTGCAGCATGAACTGGCGCATCAACACGTCAGGTTGCTGAACCATCAGGTATCCGGCGCGCACTTGCTCGACATTGAAAGCGACTACGCGCTGCGGCACATCAAAGAAGGAGACCACCTTTTCGCGGACCCTGCCTGAGACCTCGTCAGCCAATTGCAGCGCGAACTCTTCCATGGCACCCGTAGCAGAGCGATAAAACAAACTGCTGCTGGCAAGTACCAGGGGCAGCAACACCGCCAACAGTGCAAGTGTCAGAAAAGTGCGCAGGGCAAGACGGCGAGTAAACATTGGGAGATCGAGGGTGTACAGGCGGTGCACCGCAGAGACACGCCTGCGCGCGCGGTTCGGCGCGTTGCCTTGGATTCAATCACATGTACTCAACGCGGGGCGTTGAACCTTTGTTTGTCGCCCCCATGCGACTCAACCTTACGGTGCGCCTACGCGCAGTGTCTTCGGATGCCAAGCTCAGTTCACGTACTGTAGAACCTGCCGTAGTCGTCTTCAGTCACTTGCCTGGCCGAGAACGGCAATTGCTCAGGCATTTAGATAGACCACATGGGGTCTGTTTCTTCCCTCTGTCAGTGCAGCAGTGACTCTGCCTACTGCTATCAGGAATGCCAGTTACGCAGCGGTTGCCGACACTAGAAACTAGTGCTCATCTGACTGCTAATAGGCAATAAGAAGTCATCCGGGCTACTGAGGCCTTGTTCGGAAGCTGTGTACAGGCCGTCCTCGGCGATATGGAGTACTGAATGCTGGTGCAGTGGGGCCGCGCCCGTTGCCAAAGCAGTCTTCCCTTCAATCTTTCTGAATAGCTGTTTCGTGAACAATTTTGTGTTGTTCCCCTCGGGGAAATCTAATAAAAATCTCTGAATAAACCGACCGTCATAGATGAACTAAGGTAACTGCGTCGAACGCGAATCACTCCGCGGGGCGCGGAGGCTAGGCGCCAGACGATGTAGCCTTCAACTCAATCGGCGTCGTGAACGTTGATGAACCGCAATAATGCGTCAACAAAACCTCGGGGATCTTCGTCAGGCCACATGTAATTGCGACCAGGGATCACTAAGTGCTCGGCACCCCCGATGCAGCTTTGGGCCGCTTTGCTGACGATGCTGTACATAGGTCGGCTATTGGCACCGTGTGCAACCAGAGTGGGCACTTCTAAGCTGGCCAACTGCGCACAGCTGATATGAGGAGGCGGCTCCTGCCGGAAGAGAAGTTCCGGGATAGTCCTGGCATTGTCTATTTGCAAAGCCTTGACAGCGGAAGGCTGCGAATCGAAATACCCACTCATTTGTCCTGAAGCGTCCACTAGTAGCTTAAGGGCGTTTTCTACATCTCCGCTTCCCGCAGCCAAAAAGGCAGGACCGAAGGCTGCCATAGCATCCTCTTGCGCTGCGCTTTGCTCTGCCTGATCTGAAACATATGTCGCGAAGCCGGGCTCATAGACAAACAAGCTGCGAAAAAGATCGGGCCGTCGCAGCGCAGCATCGAACGCTATGTGTGCAGCATAGGACCACGCAACCAGATGCACCGGAGCCGCAACAGCCTCAATGAAATCGATGAGATCGCGGGAGTGCGTGTTAACACCGTAGGGTGGCCAGTCTGCACTCCAAGCACCCCGTCCGTGATATCGCTGGGAATAGGCTATCGTTCGGTACTGGTCCCCGATGATCTCCCTGTGAGGCTCCCACACCCGAAGATCGGTGAGGCCACCGTGAAGGAAGAGGATCACGGATCCTTCGACCTTGTTATCGCAATACTCAAGCTTCGCTTCCCGCACTTCCACGGAAAGAACTGGGGAGGTTTCTGTGAGTTGGTCGTAAGCGGTCCTAGGTGGGGTAATCATCGATCTTCTTTCAAAATGGTAGTGGTGACGGTGTAAGTAGTTGCGGGAGCCGCTAACAATGTTGATTTCGACTTCAACTGCAGACGAAACTCCCATCAACTTTCGCCGAATAAAGAACTCACAGGAGACAAATGGGCGGCAGGGAATTCAGGACAGAATTCCGCTGATGCTACTGACCGCCCGCAGGTCCTCGCGTCAATAGCGCTTGCAAACCAGCCAGCTGGTACAGAGAGAACGCCCTGAATGCCTGCTCGATTTCTTCTCGCCCACAAGCATCTCGAAGGATGGCGACGATCACGTCCACAGTGCCAGCAAAAACATGGTTCAACACTAGGGATGGCACGTCGGCCACACCGTTCTTAACGGCTAACTCCTGAGATGCCTTCGAGAAGGAATCGATGACACTCGCTCGCACCGAGCCAAGTGGGGATACGCCATGATCACCCAGGGCGATCAATACGAAATCTTTCTCACACACTAAGAAATCCAGGAGAGCTTTCGCTTCTCCGCTTTTCTGCACCAGCTCGGACTCCCAATCAGATGAAGCTGCAAACGTATCGAGCCTAGCTTTGAGCAGATTACGCAATCGAGTTGCCTTCCGTGCCGGTGCAACCTCCGCAAACAAGGTTTCTTTGTCGGCGAAATACCGGTAGATGTTTCCCGCGGATATACCCGCTGCGAGGGCCACATCCGCAAGTCGCGTCTGTTCATAGCCGTGCGTCGAAAAGGAAGCGATCGCAGCCTCGCAGATCCGGTCAAAGACGTCCTGTTTCAGTTGCTGGGCCACGGCTCTATTTCTCGTTCAAGACTATTAATCGAAGCGCGAATCATAAGTGAATATATAATTCATTTATCGAAGAGTCAAGGAGTCCTGCGCAAGACATCGCCCAATCCAAGTCCGGGTAAGGAATCGCTATTTGCGTGGCAAAAGCAAAGCTCAGTCGGAGACTCAGCACGTTGTTTATCGGTGCTAATCGCGGTGCTGGTACCTTTAGTGGCACCACGAAGTGGAGTAGTACGAATTCGGGCTGCACGTCAAGCGCGCCTGGATCGGCGCGATAGGGCCGTACGCGCTAGTGCAGTTCCTACCGCGTCTGCAGCGCTCTGAGAGGTAAGCGTACGAAAGACTTCTCATCAACCGGATAAGCTGACACCTCGGCTTTGAGAAGCTTGGTGCCGATCCATGCGGTAGTTCGTCAGGTCGAAGCCTACCCAATAGCTCGCCAGTTGGCCGAGACCGTTGGGACATTGGACCCGTACTCGCTCGCGCAGGCGCTGAATAGGGCAGTGGCGATGTTCTGCAAGCTTCGCTACTCTTCTATGGAAATGAGACGAGAAGCTGAAAGAGTAGCCGGAGATTTCTTGGATGAAGTCGAAGGTTATCTGACTGGGGCTTAGTGGACCATTTCCGAGGTTTGGATGTATCGCGAGAGGCAACTCGGGTATCGTCCGAGCAGAGTGCTCTGAGTGCCTTTCGCTATTCACCAGGGCTGATGTGCATGGCCCGCCCAGCATCAAGCGCCCGCAAATATTCAGACGCCTCCTCCAGCTGTTCTTCGCTGAATACACGAATACCCGCGTTCTCAAGGATGGCCGCCGTGACTCCCCTGCGAGGCACCCGCGTCCCACTGAATGTGCCGTCATAGGTATGCCGGGTACCACATGATGGACTGCCCTCCTTCAGGACCGCCATGCGAACATTTTTGACTCTTGCCTGGTGCAGTGCATACCGCGCCCCAGCAGTGAACGCTGCAGTGATATCGGCTGTCTTCGAATCAATGACCCTTGCAAGTCCAGCAAGTACAGCGTCGCCTCCTGAGCCAGCAGTGATTTCGGCAGGGTTACGCGGAATAGTCAGTCCGCCGGCCAACTCAGGACATACAGAGACGACTCTCCCTTCCTTCACCCAAAGCTCCAGCAGGTTGCTGCTCGGCCGCTTATGTGTGCCGTCATAGCGGACAGGACTGCCGAGCAAGCACGAGCTGACGAGAACGAGTTCCATAATCTTCCTGTTCACCTGGTTTGAGGGCTGGCCCCTCACGCGGACGCTTGTCCGATTTCCCCATCAATAATCCGAACGCGGACTTGGAATGCGCTACGCCACTTGCGCACGACGTACAAAGATGATCGGGCCGCAATCTATTGACAGCTATGGGGTGGCTGTCTACTTAGCAACTACGCTGGGCGCGGCTGCCTTCCGCTCTGTTTGGAATGGGCGTCCACAACGGCCTCCAGAACTACGCGCGTAGCCGCTACCTGCTTCGCTCCAAGCCTCTGCGCCAACGCCTCTTCGTAACGTTGATGGAAAGACCGGGCTTGGCTTAAGGCGGCAAGACCCCTTTCCGTGAGTTCCAATCGCTTGATGCGTTTGTCGCCCTCGACTGCGCTTCGGAAGACATAGCCCTTGGCCACCATGTCGTCCACAACCTTCAGCGCCCCGGGAGAACTCATGCCCAGCTGCGAAGCCAGCTCGCTCAGGTTGCACGGTGCCTCCGCCAGGAGACGGAAGACGTAGCCAAATGAGGAGCCGATGTCGTCAAAACCGGCTGCAGCGAGATCGGCATCCAAGGCGTCCTTGAATGCGCCGAAGGCCACGTTTAGCAGTACCCCGAAGTCGAGGTGTTCAGTACTTGACATGTTTAACCATGGTTAATAAACTAAGGTTAATTATACAAAGGAACCCTCATGCCATTGCTACTCCGTGCTGAATCCCCGACCTTCGATCTCCCAGGAATCTGCTTTACGACTTTGTCTTCACCGAGCCGTGGCGCACGGGAGAACTCCGTCTGGGAGGTGACTGTCGCGCCAGGGGTCACCGGCTCACCCCATCGAGTAACCCGTGAGGAGACTTTTGTGGCGCTGCAAGGCGCGGCGGTCATTGAACTTGACGGTCTGCGTTGCGAACTGGTCGCTGGAAACGCTCTCGTTGTTGAAGCGGGACAAACGCTCGCCCTGTCTAACTCGGGGACACAAGCGTTTCGCGCATTAGCCATTCTTCCTGTGGGAGGACAGGCT